>JBMSXH010000001.1:0-26921 GCA_049425445.1 Phycisphaerales bacterium
CCCCCCCCCCTCGACTCGACGGGCGGCTCGGCTCCCTCGTGAAGCCGGGCCGCCTTGTTCATGCGCCGCTGGCGCGATGGCGTGCACCCAAGCCGGCATGGATGCCCCGTCAGGTCGGCGGAGGCTCATCGAAGAGAGTGCCGCTGGATTGTTCACCAGCAAGCGGCATCGACGTTCACCATCCGCTGCCGCCAAGACGACGACGCCCGGCTCCGCGATGGGGCTCGCGAAACGCCGGGCGTCGATGGTCGAGAGGTTGCGCGGATCAGACCTCCGCGAGCCCTTCGCGGATCGCGAATCGAACGAGTTCCGGGCTCGAGTGGATGTCGAGCTTCTCCATGATCCGCTCGCGATGCCCATCGATCGTCTTGGGACTTCTCGAGAGGGTCTTGGCAATCTCCGCTCGAGACATCCCGCGGCCGATCAGGCGAAGCACCTCCTGCTCACGATCGGTCAGGGCCTCGATCTTCGAGCCCATGCTTGCGGCGGTGAAGCGTTCGCGCGACCGAAGACGCAGAGGCCGCGCCCGTTCGGCCACATGCGTGCCGAGCGCAAAGTCGCCTCGAGCGGCCCGGCGGATGCCGTCGATCACCTCGCTGAGGTCGTCGCTCTTGGAGAAGTACCCCCAGACGCCGGCCTTGAACGCGGCGGAGAGGTAGTGGTCTCGCACGTGTGCGGTCAGGATCACCACTCGCGCGTCGGGATGCAGCCGCCGCAGATCGGCGGCCAACTCGAACGGATCCGGTCCCGGCATCTCCAGATCCATCAGCACGATGTCGGGCGCAAGTCGCGCCGTCTCCTCGAGCACCCGCCGCCCGTCGGGCAGGCACCCGACCACCTCGAGATCGGACTCGGCGCCGAGCCTCACCTTCAGTCCCTCCGCCAGAAGTCCGTGATCGTCGACGCAGAGAATCCGCGTGCGTCCGCTGCTTGAATGCCTCGTCACCATGTCGCGCGTCCTTTCGTGAGCGGGCGTGCGAGCGCCTGCTCCGCCACCACCTCTTGGACGCCATCCCTGAGCGTCCCCGCGTTGAGCGGATCCGCGACGACCGTCGCCCGGACCCCCGTCCATGAGTCCCCGACGCCGATCGCCAGAACCTGGCGGCGGGGCGAACCTTCGATGAATCGTTGTGCGTGCGGCAACGAGGCTGCATCGCGATCGAGCACCAGAATCTCGGCGTCTTGCGACGCGGACTCGGGCGCGCCGAGATCGACGCGACCACCGTGCAGCACCCGAAAGAGCTCGACGACCATGCCTGCGAGACGGGCATCTTGCAGCGACACGTGGACCGCGCACGGCGACTCTTGCAACGCGGCCGCATTCGCGACCGGCAGCAGCAGCGAGATCCGCGTGCCGTGGCCCTCGGTCGAATCGAGTTCGATGCAGCCACCAGCCTGTTCGACCAGGCTCCGGACCATGGCAAGTCCGAAGCTGGAACCGACCCCTTCGCGATCACGGGGCTGCAGCGAGAATGCACGTCGCCGCTGGATCGGGGTCAGGCCGGGTCCGTCATCGGCGACACAGAGTCGCACGAAGCGATCGTCCGTGTCGATCGCCACCGTGACGACGACGCTGCCTTCTCCGTCGAGCGCCTTGGAGGCGTTGTCGGCGAGATTGAACACCATTCGTGTGAGGCAATCTTCGCCCACGTGGATCGGAGGGAGATCGGGGGCGAGGATCGCATGGAGCGCGACGCCCGAGCCGAGCTGACCTTGAACGAGCCGCCGGTGATCGCGCCACCACGTGGACAGGCACGCCGTGAACTCGCTTCGCGAGCCCGTTCCATTTCCGCGACACAGCGAACGCAGGTTGGCCGCGAGCCGATCGAGATACGAGATCGCGGCATCGATCGCCTCGACGTGCTCACGGGCCTTGTCGGGAAGGTCCATCTGCCGCAGCAGATCGGAACGGCATCGGAGCGGAAAGAGCGAGTTCGTGAGGTCGTGCACGACGCCTGCGGCGAAGGTGCCGACGGTCGACCACCGTTCCGCCTCGCGGACCTCCTCCACCAGCCGCTCGACCCTCGCGCGGCTCTCGTCGAGACGGCGTTCGAGTTCGTGATCGCGCTGCCGCAACTCGTCCTCGATCCGCTGATGACGGAGCAGATCCCCCAGAGGCATCACGACGTTCTCGATGACCCGTTGCTCGCGAGGATCGGGCATCTCGCCGCTTCGAAGGAAGAACGAGATCACGCCCTGCACTTCGTTCTGCGAGACCATCGGCAGGACCGCGGCGCCGACGAACCCAGCCTCGATGCCCCGAGTGCGCCGAAGGAACGTCCCCGGATCGAGCGAGGAGAGATCCTCGATCCACACCGCCTTGCCCGATTGGACGGCGAGGCCCGGAAGTCCCTCCGTCGCCACGAGACGGGTACCCGCGAAGATCGAGGCGAAGTCGTGGAGCGACTCGCCGATCAGGTTTCGCGAGACGCAGGCGGTCGCCATCCCATCCTCGATCAGCCACGACTCGGAGTAGGCCCAACCGGTGGCTCGTTCGATCGTCGCAAGCACCGCGTCCATCGCGTCTTCCGTCGTCTCCGCCTCGCCCATCTCGAGCGCGAGCGTTCGGATCACGGAGAGGTTGCGAAGGCGTTGTCCGCCGTTGCCGGACGCGGACCCATCCTCCACCCGCCGCGAAGGCGCGGCGTTGGTCTGGGATTCCAAGGGGGGCGGCATGGCGACGTTCACTCCCGCTTCCGGATTCGCTCCGGAGGCGTTCGACTCGGAAGTGGCCGAACGGGAGATCGTTCCGAGAAGAGCGACGGTTGGCGACAGGGAAAACGCCGCAAGTCTCCCAGAAGCGTGATCGCGCGCTCGCTCGGACGGCCGATGCGGCTTTGGGGGCGGCCTCCCTGTTCGCAACTTCGGTCGTGGTTCGCAGACTTCAGAGGTCCGGCGCAGCGCACTCGCCTTCGAAGTCGGTCGATCGCGATTCGCGCGGCGTGCGGAATGCACACACACCCTCAGGAGGACACTCGACATGCGATTCCCGGAACTGCACGTGGTGGATGCGTTCGATCGGCTGCGCGACGAGATGGAGCGGGTGGTCAACCGGCTCGGCGTGGGCAACGGGGATGGGCTCGAGCGATCCGCGTGGGTCCCGACCGCCGATCTGTCCGAGCGCGACTCGGAATTCGAGATCCGATGCGAGATTCCCGGCGTGGATCCGTCGAACATCGAGGTGGCGGTGTCCGGACGAACCGTGACGATCTCCGGTCACAAGGAGGAGGTGCGGGAGGACAAGGACGAGGTCTGCCGCACCTGCGAGTGCCGCTACGGATCGTTCCGTCGCAGTTTCACCTTGCCGACCGAGATCGACGCCGACTCGGTGCGGGCCGAGGGAACGGATGGCATCCTCACCGTCACCGTGCCGAAGGGCGTCGAAGAGGGTCGGCGCCGCGTTCCGGTCCATCAGGGGCGCAGCGTCGCCGCGTCGCGGGGGTCGAAGTCTTCGGGAAGGTCGCACGCCCTCGCTGGAAGCACCAAGTGACTTGTCCCGCGTCCAACCTCGACGAAAGGAGTCTGGTCATGCCCATGGACACCCTGAAGAACCTCTTCGTCGGGCAACTCGAGGAGTTGCTCGCCTCGGAACGCCATGCCCGCGAGGTGATGGCGAAGATCTCGAAGTCGGCCTCGGCGCCGGGGCTTGCGACGGCGCTGCAGGAGCAGGCCGCCGCCGCTCGGCAGCATTCGACGCGGCTTGAGGCGATTCTCGAGCGATACGCGCCGACGCGCAAGTCCGCGAAGGCGGTGGCGGTGCCGAACGAGTCGAGCGGCTGCCTGGGCCTGATGCGCGATCTCACCAACGCGGCGGAGGATCGTGAAGGCGACCCGCACGTTCGCGACGTCGCCATGCTCTCGCTCGCACAGCACTTTCTCCATCGCGAGATCGCCGGCTACGGATGCGCCCGGGCCTGGGCCCGCGTGCTTGGCGACGACCGTGCGGTATCCGAACTCGGTCGATCGCTCGACGACGAGAAGAAGGCCGACTCGGCGCTCTCGAAGCTCGCCGAGCGGGTGAATCGGCTCGCGGTCACGACGGTGGTCACGGCATGAACGCCGACGGCTCCTCGCCGGCTTCGACGGCCGAGCGCACCGAAGCCGGAGAGGCGGTCGAGATCCGGTCTGGATCGATGTTGCTTGCGGCCCGATGGCGGCGCCCCCCGAACGCGAGGGGCGTCGTCGTCGTGGCCCATTGCCCGTCATGCGGCGACGAGGCCCCGCTCGTCGAGTCGATGGCCTCGCACGGCTACGCGAGCCTGCTTCCCGACCTGCTCCTCCCCGCCGAGTCGAACGATCCATCCCGCTGCCACGACGAGGAGTTCATCTCGCAGCGGCTTCGCATGGCGGCGCACACCGCCATGTCGAGAAGCGATGCATCCGGGCTTCCGCTCGCGGTGCTTGGTCGAGGCTGTGCGGGCGATGCGGCGCTGGTCGCGGCGGGCATCGAGTCGGCGATCGTGGCGGTCGTCGCGATCGACCCGCCGCTCCTTCTGCACGAGGCGTTTCTCGAGCGCGTGTCGGTCCCGGCGCTCGTGGTCGCCGGGCCGGGCGATCTCGGCACGCCTCGCGGGCGTTCGGCGATCGAGGCGCTCCGCCGGCGCGGAAGGGTCGAGGTGATCGAGATGCCGCCCGGGGCTGCACGCGGAGCGCAACTGCCCGAACGAATCGCGAGGTGGCTCGACGACGCGATGGTTCGCGACTCGGGGTGAGGCCTGCCTCAGCCCGTTTCGACGGGGCCTCGTGTCAGCGTGCCGCCGGCGTCTCGGGCGTGGTCGACGCAGGCTCGATGGACTTCTCGAGGCCCGCGGCCCAGAGGATGCCGCCGCGGAGATGCTGCTCGAAGAGCGGCTCGATGAAGCTCTCCTTCGTGTGGCCGCCGCCGGTGTACCACCCGCGCCCCTTGCCGACGGCGGGCGTCGTCTTGGCGGTGGTGGTCCACGCGATCGGATGGTCGCCTCCCATGCCGCCGCCCTGATAGGTCGTCTCGTCGAGCGTCATCAGAACGTGCACGCGGCCGCGCGGGTTGTCGCGATAGGTGTACCACTCGTCGGTGCGGCTCCAACGCTCGGGCAACATGCGGGTCGAGGGATGGGTGCGGTCCTCGACGTCGATCTCCGCGGGCTGGATCGCGGGGTGTCCCTTGAAGTAGGCGCCCACCAGCGCGCCGTAGAAGGGCCACTCGTAGGCGGTGTCCGCCGCAGCGTGCACGCCCGCGAAGCCGCCGCCGCCTTGGATGTAGCGTTCGAAGGATTCCTGCTGCGGCTTCTCGAGCACTTCGCCGGTCGTCGAGAGGAAGACGACCGCCGCGTAGCGGGCGAGGTTCTCGTCGGAGAAGGCGAGCGGGTCCTCCGTGGCATCGACCTCGTAGCGCCCTTCGCCGATCCGCTTGACCGCGGCGACGCCGTCGGGAATCGAGTCGTGGCGGAAGCCCATCGTGCGGGTGAAGACGAGAACTCGCGGCAGCGAGGCCTCCGTCGCGGGCGGATCCGCCGGCGCGGCGGCGAGGGTCGCTGCGATCGAGGCGAGCAGGATCGGAAGGGCGAGGCCGAGGGATTCGTGCTGCATGTCCGCATGCTACGGACCGCGCGGCCGTTCGGCTCGCTGCCCGTCAGGGAGCCTCGGGCGCGATCAGCACCTCGACGCGATTCCGCTCGTCGACCCGTTCGTGGCGAAGCGTCGCCATCGAGCGGATCAGGTGCAGGCCGAGGCCGCCGACCTCCCGCGCCTCGAGCGGCGCGCCGACGTCGGGCGGCTTGAGGACGGTGGGATCGAACGGCGGGCCGTCGTCCTCGATCACGAGCCTCAACGAGCCGCGATCGTCGATCACGTCGATCGAGCACTCGATCGAACCCTCGCGGTCCGCGGTCCGCCCATGCGTCATCGCATTGAGGCCGAGTTCCTCCGCCGCGAGCTCGAGGATCATCGCGCGGCGCCCCTCGAGGCCGCGCGCGGCGATCCGCTCGCGCACCCAGGCGAGCAGCCGCGGCAGTTCGGCGCGATCGCTTCGAATCGAGATTCGATCGGGCATGTCGGGCATCCGGTCGAGTCCCATGCCGCCTCTCGGTCGGGTTCGGAGGGCGTCGAGACGCCTCAGGCCTGCAGCGCAGCGATCGCGGCGCCGACATCGGGATGGATCGCGAAGAGCGACGAGAAGCCCGAGAGCGCAAGGATCTCCTGCACCGTCGCCGAGGGAGCCGCGAGGGCGAAGCCGCGATTGGCGGAGCGCTGCCGCTTCCCAAGCACCAGGATCGACCGCAGCCCGGCGCTCGAGACGTACGCGAGCGTGCTGCAGTCGAGCACGACCGCGATCGGATCGGCGGCGTCCGCAGCCTCGCCGAATCGCCGGTCCGCCTCGCCGCAGGTCTCGCCATCGAGCCGGCCCTCGAGCCGAAGGGTCAGCACGTTGCCGTCACGCTCCTCGAAGATCACCATCGACTGCTCCTGTGGCCGCGGACTCATGCCGGGACCGGCCGGATCGAACGCCCGAGCTGCCCGATCGTCCAGACGATGCGTTCGAACAGCGTAGTGAGATAGAGCAGGCTCGACCGGGCCTCGATGGGCATGCCTTCGCCGCCGGCGAGGTGGATCGTGCGGATCCGCTCCATGAGGTCGCCGCGATCGGCGGTCATGCCCTGAAGCAGCTGGATCTCGAGCTCATCGGGCTCGGCGAAGACCGCGACGGCGGTCTGCACGATCGTGTCGAGGCTCTCGACGAGGTTGTGCCGAAGGGCCGCGGCGGCCTCGCCTCCGGAGGCGTCGATCGAGGCGGCGGCCTCGCCGAAGGAGAAGAGGATCTCCTGCAGGCTCGACGCGAGCTCCTGGACGCGCTGGACGCGCAGCAGCCGTTCGGCGGCGGCGGAATCGAGCTTCGATCCGGCGAGCTCCGCCTCGAGCCCTCGGATCTCCGCGGCGATGCGCCGGCTCGCTTCGAGAAGGCGGCTCGGCGAGACGCCGGCGGCCTCGCCGCGCGAGGCGCCGTCGGTCCGGATGCGGTCGAGGTAGTGCGGCAGGAATCCGATGAGGCGGGCCTGCTCGCGCTCGATCAGGACCAGCGCCGTGTCGACGTCGTCGGTCGAGGCGGCGCTGATGAACGCGACCTGCTCGAGCTGCTCCTCGCGGGTGATCGGCGCGAGGCGCGACAGGATCCGATCCGACATCGGGAGCAGCGCGGTGCCGAGCAGGGCGACGAGCGTCTGCTGCCCGAGGAAGGCGACCGCGAGCCGCGACTGCAGCGACCCGTCGCCGTCCACGAACGATCGCATGAGCGGCACGCCGAGCATGGGCTCGAGCCAGTAGGTTCCGAGGAGCACGAGGCCGATCGCGGCATTGACGAGTCCCTGATAGAGGGCGATCTGCCGCGCGGTGCCCTTGGCCTTGCCCGAGAGCAGGAAGACGGTGCCGCCGACGCCGACCGCGGTGCCGTTCATGAGCAGCAGCACCTGCTGTTCGTCGAGCAGGCCCGCGCCGGCGAAGGCGATGCCGATCACCACGATCGCCGAGGAGCTCTGGACGACGAGCCGCAGCACCGCGCCGAACAGGAAGACGCCGAAGGTCGAGTCGTGGACGATCGCGGTGAGCGACTCGAACCACTCGAACTCCGGGAACGGCTTCGTCGCGTCGCTCATGAGCTTCAGGCCGAGCAGCAGCATCCCGACGCTCAGCAGGACCCGGGCCGAGACGTGCGCCTGCCTGACGAGGTCGAAGACGATCAGCAGCCCGGAGATCCCGATCAGGTAGAGCACCGCGGCGCGGATGTCGATCGCCGCCACGAAGACGAGCAGGACCGTGCCGGCGTTCGCCCAGCTCACGACGAGCAGCGCCCGCCGCATGGCGAGCAGGCCGCTCGAGATCATGCCGACCATGATGAAGGAGACCGCGGTGGCGCTCTGGGTGATCGCTCCGAAGATCACGCCCCACATCGCCGCGAGCGGCGCGTTGGCGGTGAGGCGCCCCATCACCGCACGGAATCGACGGCTCGTGAGCTGACGAAGATTCGACTTGATCCCGTCGACGCCGAGGAAGAAGAACGCCAGGCCGCCGAGGAAGACGCCCGCGAGGGCGAGCAGCGGATCGTGCGGCGGATCCTTCGGAGCCTGCGCCGACCCGTCGACCACGACCGCGGCGCTCGTCGACTCGGCGACGGACTCCTCGGCGGCGGCTCCTTCGAGATCGAGGCTCGGCGGTGACGGCGGTGGCGAAACGGACATGGGCTGATCGGGTCGTTCGGGCGGATCGGGATTCTGCGCCGCCGACGCCTTCCCGGCGCGATGCCGAGCGAGCGACTCCGCCCGATTCGATCAATCTGAACCCGATCCAAACACGCCGCGGTTCATCCGGCGGCGGCCGAAGCCCCGTCGCTTGGATAGGAGTGCCCGCATTCGGAGCAGCGGCTTCCGCCGGCGCGTCGTGGATAGCCGCAGCGGGAGCAGGCAAGGCTCGACCAGGCCTCGCGGCGGCGTCGCGTGAGCAGGAGGATCGCCCACGGACCGCACATCCAGAGCAGCATCGCCAGGCCGCCGACGATCGCGATGAACGACGGCGCGAAGCAGTAGCAGTTCATCCGCTTCCGAAGCATCACGTAGATCGGGACCGTCATCAGCATCTCGACGACCGTCGCGGCGAACACCAGCCGGACAAGCCGATCGAGCCCCCGCGGATCGCGGGATCGCCCCGCGCGGCGAAGGAGCCAGTACCAGATCCCGCCGGCGATCGACCAGGTCGCAAGCAAGAGCGCGATGCTGCCGAGCGTCGAGAGATCGAGCAGCCGGCCGACGTCGAAACCAAGGGTCCGTTCGAGGACTTCGATCGCGACGAACACCAGCATCGCCGCGAGGCATCCCGCGATGCCGGCGGCGCCGATCACGCTCGGAAGCAGCGAGACGCCGTTGGGCCGAGTCCGCAACGGCCCGACGATCGGCACGAGAAGCAGGGTCTGCATCGCGGCGAGGATCGCGAGCATGGCCGCGGTGAAGGGATGGGTCGCCGCTCCGACCCAGGAGGCGACAAGTTCGGGGAGCAGCTCGCCGGGATCCGGAACGCTTCGTGCGGTGCCGTGCCACGGAGCGGCCAGCGCGTCGAGGGCATCGATCAGGACCAGGCTCGATCCCGCGGCGAACGAGCCAAGGAGAAAGCTCGCGAGGAAGAAGCCCGCGAGCACGGCCGCGCGGCGCCAGAGGTCGCCTTGACGATCGAAGTTCGTGGGAACTCGTCCGGACATGGCCAGGCCGATCGATCCGACATCCCGCGGCCGCTCGGGTGCCGATCGCACGGCGATCGCAAGTCCGGTCGGGCCGCCTCGTCCGGATCCGCCCGTGACATCGGCGACTCGGCGATCGGTTCTTCATGACCTGCGGCGTCAAGGGCGGCGGGGCCGCCGAGATCCCGCGGCAGCCGGCCGCGCGGCGTCGGCCGCGGTGTCCGAGGGCTCGACTCGTCCGAAGGGCCGACGCTTCCGCCCGACGAACGCGACGTATCGAAGGGGGACGCCGTGGACGGAGAGGCGATGGCGATAGCGTCGCATCGCCTCGACCTCGAGGGCGCCCTCGCGCTGCAGCGTTCTCACCAGGTTCGAGAAGCCGCTCCGGTCCTCGCCTTCGACGAGGAAGTCCTCCTTGATGTTGAAGGCGATCCAGCCCTCGTTGGGAATGAACGAGCAGGCCGAGAGAAACGCCTCGGTCGGGATGTCGCCGTAGCCGAGCGCCGCCACCACGGTGAGGCAGTTCGGCGCGAAGCTCTCGATGCGCCGTCGATCCGTGGAGTCGAGGGCGGTGAGGTCCGCGACGAGATAGTCGCGATAGGTGCCCTCCCGATCGCGCTCCGCCGCGATGCGAGCCTCGGGGATGATGTCGATCCCCATCACGTCCTCGACGCCGGTGCGACGGAGTTCCTCGCCCACCATCCCGTTGCCGGCGCCGACATCGAGCACGCGGAGATCGCGCGGCGCCTCCGGATGCTCGGCGAGCGCGTCCTCGAGCAGCGACACCACCTGCGAAGGCGAGCGGCACTCGAGCCGTTGCGCGAAGAGGGCCTCGTAGAGGCCAGGGACCCCGAAGACCTCGTGGTAGTCGTGGAAGCGGATGCGCTTCCATCGCCCGTCGATCTCGACCTCGCACCACTCCTCGTCCTGATCGAGGCCGGACTTCTCGGCGTCGGCTTTCGGTGGAAGCCGCACGTTGACGCGGCCTTCGTCCGCAACGAGCGGCAGCGTCGGCGAGTCGGCGACGGAGGAGATCGAATCGGATGGAGTCTGGTGCATCGAGGTTCCCTTCGTGATGCTGGCGCGCGGCCCGATCGAACCGGAAGACGGGATCGCCGGCGTCCCGCAGGGCGTCGCCTTCATGGTCACGGACCATCGCAAGTTCGGCACAGCGCCCGCCGCGAAGCCGGAGTCGGCTCCGCCGCGATCAAGGCGCCGCGTGAGGAGGATGTGAAGTCACCCTAGGCCTCATGTCGACGAGGTCAAGCCGACGAACCGCCGAATCGCACGGAGAAGGCGAGTGCGATCGGACTCGCATCGCGAGCGACTCGCGTTCAGCGGGATGGTCCGCACGCGCGGACGCGCACCTTGCGCAACGTCGCAAGCCGATCGCGAAGTCTCGCCTCGAGGCCCTCGCGCAGCGCGCGATCGATGCGGAACTTCGCCGCCGTGCTTTCGACCGCGATGTCGAGCACGCCCCCGCGGAAACCCTCGACCGCGGTCGAGTCGAGCAGCTCCTTCGGCGCGAGATCGACCCACGCCTCCGCCGCCGCTCCGAGGCGATCGGCGTTGCGGCGAATCTGGGTCTCGAGCGAGCCGACCAGTCCGCCGATCGTGGCGTCGCGTCCGCGGGGGCGGTTGCGGAGCGCGCGTTCGAGCCTTGCGGTCGGATCCATGCCGCGAGGGTACCTCGGAGGCGGACGGAGGGGCGCCATCGCTATCCTCTCCGCCCCATGACCGAGATCCGACTTGAAGGAATCCGCAAGCGATTCGGCCGCACCGCCGCCGTCGATGGCGTCGATCTCGCGATTCCCGCCGGCAACCTCTACTTCCTGCTCGGCCCCTCCGGCTGCGGCAAGACGACGTTGCTGCGGATGCTTGCGGGCTTCATCCGTCCCGACGAGGGTCGGATCCTCTTCAACGGTCGCGACGTGAGCCGCGTCCCTCCGGAGAAGCGGGGCACCGCGATGGTCTTCCAGAGCTACGCGCTGTGGCCGCACCTCTCGGTCTTCGAGAACGTCGCCTTCGGCCTCAAGGTGCGGAAGCTCGGCAGGGACGAGATCGCCGCGAAGGTCGACAAGGCGTTGCGCGGCGTTCGGATGGAGGCCCTCGCGGCACGCAAGCCCACCGAACTCTCCGGAGGACAGCAGCAGCGGGTGGCGCTGGCGCGGGCGATGGTCGTCGAGCCGCAGGTGCTGCTGCTCGACGAGCCGCTCTCGAACCTCGACGCGAAGCTCCGTCTCGAGATGCGCACCGAGATCCGCGCGATCTGTGCGGCGAGCGGCCTGACCGCGGTCTACGTCACGCACGATCAGGAGGAGGCGCTCTCGATGGCCGACGGCATGGTCGTGCTGCGGGACGGCAAGGCGATGCAGCAGGGGCCGCCGCGCGACCTCTATCGCCGCCCGGCGAACCGCTTCGTCGCGGACTTCCTCGGCGAGAGCAACTTCATCGACGCCGAGACGCTCTCGGTCGAAGGCGACGCCGCGACGCTGCGCACGCCCGCGGGCGAGATGCGCTCGACGGCGTTCGACCCGGCGAACCCGCCGAAGGCGGGCGTCACGCTGTCGATCCGGCCCGAGGCGCTGCGGATCGGCGACGGCGCGTCCGGCGCCAATCGTCTCGAGGGCACGCTGCGCTCGACCATGTATCTCGGCAAGGTCGCGCAGCATCTCGTTGCGCTCGATGGCGACGGCGGCGAGGTGAAGGTCTTCCAGCCCGATCCTGAGCGGCTTCCCGCGATCGGCGATCGCGTTCGGCTCTCCGTCGACCCGGGCTCGGTGGTGGTGCTGCCGGCGTAGCGGTCAGCCCCGCAGCTTCACGCAGACGTTCTTCGGCTCGGTGAAGAAGCGAAGCGCCTCGAATCCGCCTTCGCGGCCGATGCCGGAGTCCTTCACGCCGCCGAAGGGCGTGCGAAGGTCGCGAAGCAGCCAGCAGTTGATCCACACCACGCCCGCCTCGATCGCGGCGGCCATGCGATGCGCCCGATCGAGATCGCGGGTCCACAGCGAGCAGGCGAGCCCGTAGTCGCAGTCGTTGGCGATCGCGACCGCCTCGCGATGGGCGTCGAAGCCCTGCACCGTGACGACCGGACCGAAGAACTCCTCCCGCGCGGCTTCGCAGGACGCGGGCACGCCCATCAGCACCGTGGGCTCGAGGAAGAACCCGTCGCGGCACCGGGCCGGGAGATTGCCCGGTCGACCGCCGCCGCACGCGACGACGGCACCGGCCTCGATCGCTCGCGCGACCATGCCTTCGATCCTCGCGCGGTGTCCGGAGGAGATCACCGGCCCCATGTCGGTCTCCGCTTCGAGCGGATCGCCCACCTTGAGCGACGAGACATGGCCGAGGAACCGGTCCATGAACTCCTTCAGGCGACTGCGATGGACGAGAATCCGCGATCCGCAGAGGCAGATCTGCCCGGCGTTCGAGAAGGCGCTTCGCACCAGCGTCGGCACCGCCTCGTCGAGGTCGGCGTCGGCGCAGACGATCGCGGCGTTCTTGCCGCCGAGTTCGAGGGCGGTGCGCTTGAACATCGGCCCGGCGACCTTGGCGATCGCCCGGCCGGTCGGCGTGCCGCCGGTGAAGGTGATGCTCGGGACGTCCGGATGCTCGACGATCCTCCGTCCGGCCGGGGCTGCCCCGAAGACGACGTTGAGCACGCCGCGTGGGAACCCGATCTCCGCGGCGATCTCCGCGAGGCGGAACGAGGTGAGCGAGGCGAGTTCCGAGGGCTTCGCGACCACGGTCGACCCGCTCGCGAGCGCCGGCGCGATCTTCCAGGTGAAGAGGTAGAGCGGCAGATTCCAGGGCGAGATGCAGCCCGCGACGCCGCGCGGGCGCCGCAGCGTGTAGTTGAGCGCGGTCCCGCCCATGTCGTGGAACTCGCTCTGCTCGTGCAGGATCGCGGTGGCGAAGAAGCGGAGGTTCGAGATCGCGCGGGGGATCTCGAGTTCGCGGGCGACCGCGAGCGGCTTGCCGGCGTCGCGCGACTCCTCGCGGGCGAGCGCGTCGAGCCGCGACTCGACGGCGTCCGCGAGCCGAAGCAGCCACCCCGATCGTTCGGAGGCGGCGAGACCGGACCAGATCGGAAACGCCCGCTTGGCCGCCTCGACGGCGCGATCGACGTCCCGGTCGTCGCCCTCGGGCACCTCCGCGATCGCCTCGCCGGTCGCCGGATCGAGGCTTGGGGCGAAGCGACCTTCCGCCGGCGGCACGAGGCCGCCATCGATCAGATGGGCCAGTCGAAGCATCGGGGAAAGGTAGTGGCGGGCGGCGAGGGGTGCGGACATGAAGAAGCCCCCGCGTCGATCGCGGGGGCTTCCAGTGACCCCAGGGAGAATCGAACTCCCGTTTTCAGGATGAGAACCTGACGTCCTAACCGCTAGACGATGGGGCCTTCCCGTGGGAGGGGCGGGGAGTATAGCGGTCTCCTTCGGGGTTCCAAGAGCCCGACCGGGGATGCCGCGGGGGAGGGCCGACACGCGTCGTGGAGGCGGTTCGAGAGGCCGGATTCGCCCGGCATCGGCTCCGGATCGTCGGTGGCCGCCTCGCGGCGAACGCGTTCGCCCGCCCTTCGGGCGATACTGGCCGCATGTCCGCGGTCCTGCTTGCCGAGAGCTTCGTCCACACCCTCGATCCCTTCGTCTTCGAGATCGCGCCCGGAGTCGGGCCGCGGTGGTACGGGCTCTCCTATCTCGCCGGATTCATCGTGGGCTGGCTCGTCCTGCGATCAATCGCCCGACGAGGACTCGTTCCGCTCGGGCCGCAGCAGGTCGGCGACCTTCTCACCTGGCTTGTGGTGGGTGTCCTCGTCGGCGGGCGGGTCGGGCATGTCCTCTTCTACGACCGTCCGCTGCTCTGGACCTTCGACGGCTCGTTTCCGTGGTGGGGACTGCTTGCGATCCACAAGGGCGGCATGTCGAGCCACGGCGGCGTGATCGGCGTCGCGATCGCCTGCTGGCTCTTTGCGCGACGGCACGGGTGGCGCATGAGCGACGTGAGCGATCCGGTGGTGCTGGCGGCCGGTCCCGGGCTTGGATTCGGACGACTTGCGAATCTCGTCAACGGCGAGCTGTGGGGCAAGGCGCTTCCGGACTCGATGCAGGCGAACCCGCCGTGGTGGAGCATCAAGTATCCGGAGGAGGTGCTCGATCCCGACTTCGTCAACGCGGAGCTTCTCGAGAACCTCCGCCCGCTCGCGGATCCCTTGCGCCCGTTTCCGCAGAGCCTCCACGAGGCGGCGTACGCGGGTCGCGACGGCGTCGTCGAGGCGCTGACGCCGCTGCTGACGGCCTACCACCCGTCGCAGCTCTATCAGGCGATCACCGACGGCGTGATCATTCCGCTGGTGCTCGTGGCGGTGTGGTGGAAGCCTCGCCCCTCCGGCACGCTCACCGGTGCGTTCTTCGTCGCGTACGGCGTGCTGCGGATGACCACCGAGCAGTTCCGTCAGCCCGACGTCGGCGTCTTCACGCTCGGACCGGTCACGCTGCCGATGCTGCTGAGTCTGGCGATGATCGCGGTGGGCGCTGCGGCGATCCTCGCCACGCGTCGCGCTGCGAGGATCGGCGGGCTGTCGCTCGATCGAGGGCCCTTCTCGTCGCTCGCGTCGAGTCCTTCATGAACGCACGAGCCGCGAAGTCGCCGTGGAGGATCCGCGCCGCGGGGCTTCGCGACGTCGCTTCGCTCGCCGAGATCGATCGACGATCGTTCCGACACGAGGGCGAGATCTTCGACGCGGCGCGGATCCGTCGCCTGATCGGGAATCCCCGTGCGGTGGCCCTGGTCGCCGCGCAGCGCGAGCGGCTTCTCGGGTGGGCGGTGGGGCTCTCCCGTCGCACACCTCGTGGCCAGCACGGCCGGCTGTACGGCGTGGCGGTGGATCCGTCGGCGCGGGGCCTTGGTCTGGGGCGGGCGCTGACGGAGCGGGTGCTCGCGGCGCTTCGCGGCAAGGGATGCCGTCGTCTCGCGCTCGAGGTCAGGCTCGACAACGAGGTGGCGATCTCGCTCTACGAGTCGCTCGGGTTCGAGGCCGACGAGACGATCACCGACTACTACGCGCCGGGCGTGCATGCGCTTCGCATGCGGCGAGCGGACTGAGCGCCTCGATCAGTTGGAGGCGGCGGGCTTCGATCCGCTCGCACTCTCGGTCGCGACGCTCGAACCGCCGGGACGCCCGGTCGGAGCGCCCGGCTGACCGGTCGCGGCGTCGGGGCGGGTGCGACGAACCCCCGCGGGAGGACCGCCCGCGCCGGGAGCGCCGCTGCGAGCCGACGCGCCGCGAGGTCGGCCCATGCCTTCGCCGGCTTCGGGAGCCTTGCGGGCGGCCTCGAAGACCTCGCTTGGAATGCGGACGGCGATCTCGTCGGGATTCGGGCGGCGAGTGAGGACGCGATCGCCCGCCTCGACGCCCTTCTTCACCTCGACCTGAAGTTCGCCCGAACGACCGAGCGTCACCTGTCGCTGCTCGATGCCCGCGTCGCCCGCCACGTGCACATAGGCGATGGGACCCTCGCGGAAGACCGACTGGATCGGCACCCACGGCTGGTCCTCGACGCGGTCGAGCATGATCTCGCCGCGGCAGCGCATGGCCGGCTTGAGTCCCAGCGCCGTGTCCGCCTCGATGAGCACCCGCACGGTGTAGTCGCGGCGATTCGGATCGCGCCATCCGCCGCTCTCGGCGAGCACGCTCACCGACTGCACGGTGCCTCGAAGCGGAATGTTGGGAAGCGAGTCGGAGAACACCGTCACCGGCTGCTCGGACTGGATGCGTCCGCTCAGCGCCTCGCTCACCTTGAGCAGGGCGATCATCTCGCTCGTGTCGGGAAGGATCGCGACGAGTTCGTTGGGACGAAGTTCGGTGCCGACCGAGGGGGGCGGGGTCTCGCCGCCGCCGCCGCGTCGACCCTCCTGGATCGAACTCGCGTAGACGAGAAGTCCGCCGATCGGGGCGACGATCGTGCACTGGTCGAGTTGGCGCTGCAGGTCGGCGAGCCGGTCCTTGGCGGTCTGGAGCGAGAAGCGCCGGCTGTCGACGTCGGCCTGGATGCGGATCAGCTCGGCGTCGTTTCGCTGCTCGACCCGAACCCGTTCGGCCTGCGCCTGTTCGACGTCGGAGCGGTTCTTCGCCTCCTCCTGTCGGATCTGGAAGTTCTCGTAGAGGAACTTCTCGAGCTCGACCTTTCGAACCGCCGCGTCGCCCTCGATCATCTGAATGCGGTCCTGCTCGTACTGGTCTCGGCTGAGGAACTCCTGCTCGACGAGCCGCTCGGCCTCCTCGAACTTGCGGCGCAGCCGGGCGGCGTTGATCTCGGCGGTCTTGAGGGCGATCGCGAGATCCTCGCGCTTCTTGACGACCTCGCCCTCCTCCCACGCCTTCAGGGCGAGGGTGGCCAACTCGATGGCGAGGTCGGCCTTCTCGAGCTCGCTCTCGCGGGAGCTCCGCTTGATCTCGAGATTCTGCTCCGCGGCGATGAGATCGCTCTGGGCGTTCTTGACCTTGTCCTCGGCGTCGAGGATCCGCTGCTTGATGTCCTCGTCGGCGAGCCGAACGAGGACGTCGCCGGCCTGCACCTGCGTGCCCTCGTCGACGATCTCGGTGATCACCGCGCGGCTCTCGAGCTTGTTGCGGATCTCGACCTGCCGAACCGCCGCGAGTTCTCCGCTCACGGGAATGACGATGTTGAAGCTGCCGACTTCGACCTGATGGAGATCCTTGCCGACGCCGGCCGTCGCGACGACGGGCGTCATCACGAGCGACAGCACCCACGCGGTCCCGCCGACGAGGCCCACGCCCGCGATCGCCTTGACCCAAGGGAAGCCGGCCTTGCGAGCGGCGGAACGGGCGGGCGGAGCGGCGGGGGCGACGACGGCGGAGGGGGTGGTCGGGGCGGCGGTCATCTGGGTCCTGACGGGGTCGGGGGCGTGGATCCGTGGGCCGGATCCATCAAGTCACGGTAGGAACCTTCGACCGCGCGGGCCGCAGGAGTCGCGAAAGGCGTGCAGGAAGTCGAGGAGCGGGGCGAAGTCGCGTTTACCGGCGATCGTCGCCAGCGGTTGCCGGCGGCACCGTCACCGGCTCGACGGCGGGGGCCGACGGATCGGGCACCGGAAGGGTCTCGGTCTGGACCGGGAAGTTCCCGTCGACGCCTTCTGCATTGGGGAACGGCTGCTCCCCGGTCTCCGGGGTCATGCCTCCGAGGTCCGGGGCCGGCCCGGGCAGATCCTCCGGCAGGGTGCCGATGACCTCGGCGCCGTCGAGTCCGGCGACCGGGAGGAAGAGGCCGTCCGGAGAGACTCGGAACTGCCCGGTGGTGAGCAGGAAGTCGAGGATCGAGATCTGCAGGTCGACCTGAGCGCGATCCCGCTGGTCCTCGGCCTGCCGGCGCTGGTCGAGCGCTTCGGTCCTGTCGCGGGCGCTGGCCCGATCGGGGGCGGCCGCGATCGAGGCTTCGCGGTTCATCGCGATCGCCACGTTCTGCTCCTGGAGCAGAAGGCTGAAGCGGCTCAACTCGATCGCGCGAAGCGAACTCCGCACCTCGACCGCCGCATCGTCGCGGGCGAGCCGGTCGTCTCGGATCTCCTGCTCGTAGCGGATCTGCGACTGCCGAAGCTGTGCGCGTTCGATGGTGCGGTCGAGCGCCCAGCCGAAGGATGCTCCCGCGCGATAGATCCCGTCGTCCGGACGCAGGTTCAGGCCCGCGTCGGTGCCGAAGCGGTCGACGGTGGGGATCACCCCCGCGAGCGTCACGTCGAGATCGGGCAGCACCTGATTCGACGCGACATCCACCCGGCGGCGAGCATCCTCGACCCGGTCGGCGATCGTCTGGAGGTCGAGCCGGTACTGCATCGCGAGCTGGACCGCCTCGGAAGCGGTCACGGCGGGCATCGGCAGGTCGAGTTCGACCGGCACGATGACCACCGGGGTGGTCGGATCCATGCCGATCCTGACCTTGTAGTTGTCGACCGCGACGCGATACCGCTCCTCGAGACCGGCGAGCCGGTTCACGGCGAAGAGGGTGTTCTGCTTGGCGAGGTCCGCCTCGAAGGGGGGCTGCCTGCCGGCCTTGACCAGCGCGTCCTCGCGCTGATCGACCTGACGCGAACTGGCGACCTGGCGCCGGGCGTTGGCGATCTCCTGCTGCTGCAGGACCAGATCGAGGTAGCCGCGAATGAGGGAGAAGCAGAAGTCGCGACGGAACTCCTCGAAGGTTCGCGCGGCGTAGATCAGGTCGCGGCTTCGCTGGATGAGATCCTCGCGGGCGGCGATGCCGGCGCCGCGGAGAAAGGGGATCTCCGCCTGCAGGATGAGGTCGGCCGACTGGGCGGTGCCCTCCTGGGTGAAGAAGCCGTCGACCTGCCGGGTGACGTCGACGACGAGCCGCGCCGAGACCTCGCCGCCGTACGGGAGGCGCTGGGTGATGCCGAGGTCGTTCGAGATCTGGAGGGTCCGGCCGAATCGGCCGTCGTTGCCCAATGCGGCGAACTCGGCGCTGGTCACGTTGAACGGGCGTGGCTGCCAGCGGTGCTGCTCGATGATGAGCGAGAGCGCCACGATGATGTAGGTCTCCTCGGCATTGAGATATTCGACCGCGTTGTCGATCGCGAATCGAATCGCGCCGCGAAGGTCCAGTTCGAGCGCATCGACCGGCGGCATGCCCTCGGCCTGGATTCGGGCGGCCGCGGCCTCGAGGGTCTCGTCGCGGGGTGGCTGCGGGGTGAAGCGAAGTTGAGACGCCGAGGGATTGCGGGTGGCGGGTCGATAGCGCTCGGGGTAGTCCGGCGCCATCGGATCGCCTTCATAGAGCGCGTCGGTGCGAAGGCGTGGTGCGGTGGTGCCGCCCGAGACGTCGTCCGCGGCCGAGAGCAGCGTCGCCTCGGTCCGACGATCGATCGTGCGCATGGGACTGTCGCAGGCGGCAAGCCCAAGAAGGCCCGAGCCTGCCAGCAGGCACAAGACGCACCGCAGTCGGCCGGCGATCGATGTTCTCGGAGCGATCGTCACGAGTTCGTTGCTTCCGATCGAGGGGAACCGGCGAAAGGCGAGGTGGTTTCCCTGGGAAGTCCAACTCGGACATCGCGGAGGGGACCGCCGGACCTTTGCCCGGTTGAGTGGATTCTGCCACCATAACGGGTCCGATTCACCGCAGTCGCGGAACCGAGAATCGTTCGCATGCCCAGCGTGACCTTCGATGGACAGAGTTTCTTCGTGAAGGGGCGGCGAGCCTGGCTCGTCGGTGCCGGGCTGGAGTACGCGCTGCTCGAGCCGGACTCCTGGGGCGAGCGCCTCGATCAACTTCGGCGTTCCGGGGCGAACACCGTGATCGCTTCGACCCCGTGGTGCGTGCACGAGCCGAGACCGGGGCGGTTCCGCTTCGAGGACGAGGCGGACTTGGCGCGGTTCCTCGATCTCTGCGCGGAGCGGCAGTTGTGGGTGGTGCTGCGGGTCGGTCCGGCGGTCGGCGAACCGTTCGATGGATCGGGCATTCCCTCCTGGGTGCTCGACTCGGGCCCGGCGAGACTTCGCGAGTTCGATCCGGTGTTCCTCGAGCGGACATCCGCGATCTATCGGCAGGTCCTCGCCAAGGTCTCGGGCCGCCAGGCCACCGACACCGTCGCGGCGGGGCGTCGCCAGGTGGGTCCGGTGGTCGCGGTTCAGATCGAGCATCGCTGGTTCTGCGCGAACGACGAGCAGGCGGATCGGTACCTCGCCGAACTGGTCCGGTTCGCCCGGGAGTGCGGGGTGAACGTGCCGCTGCTCACCGCCAACGGCATGTGGCAGCCGATCGAGGGGGCGATCGATTGCTGGGAGGGCTGCGACTCGATGCTCGCGAACCTCCGGCAGCTCCGTGAACTTCAGGAGCAGCGGCCGCGAGTGGCGTTCATCCGCGACCCGCGGGCGGTCTCGGTCTGGGGCGGCGATCCAAGGCAAGAGGCCGCGGCGCTCGCGGATCTTCCACGTCATGTCGCGGCGACGCTCGCCGCGGGGGCGATGCCACTGGTCTGCGACGCGGTTGGCGGCACGCATCGAGAGCGGACGTCGGGTCGGCAGTCGCCTTCGGAGGGCGTCGCGGGAGGCTTCATCGCCACCGTCGAGCCGCGCGGCGTGCTGGTCGACGCGTTCGGCGCGTTCCGTCCAGAGTCGGCGGCGCTCCGTCGACTGATGCTCTTCGCCTCGAGCTTCGGCCATGTCTTTGCGGATGCCGAGGCCGATCGCCAGCCCATCGCGGTGGATCCCGATCCGGCTCCGGTGGGTCGAGCAGGTCGCAAGGACGGCACGCCCGCGTCGGTGGTGGGTGTGCGGGGCCCGGGCGGTCAGGTCGTCTTCGCGTTCGCGGCCGATGCCAAGGATCGCCGCATGAACCTGGTGCTCGAGGATGGCCGGACGCTTCCGGTCGATCTCGGGGAGTCCGAGTTCGCCTGGTTCGCCAAGGACATCGACCTGCGGGGCCAAGGACGCCTCGACTACGCGACGCTGCCGGTGCTCTGCATGCTTCGCCGCAAGATGCTGGTCTTCTTCGGGCCCTCCGGTGCGGAGGGCACGATCTCGATCGGCGGTGCGGCGCTCGACGTGAAGGTCCCGACGAACTCGCAGCCGCCGCTGGTCGCCGAGCATCGGGGACTGGTGGTGGTCGTGCTCAACGAAGCGCAGTCCCTCGCCACGGTCGCCGACGGCGGCACCTTGCGGGTCGGGGTGGAAAGTCGGCTCGAGGACGGATCGTTCCGCCCGGCGAAGGGCTTCAAGGAGACCTTCTCGATCGAACTCGACGGCTCGGTCGCGAAGGAGCGGGTCGCGGGCCAAAGCGCCCGCGCGGGCTCGGTGCGATGGGGCTCGTGGGAGCGCTGGAGCGATCCGTCGCTCTGCGAGGGAAGCAGTCCCCGCTTCGCGACCATCGATGGCCCCGCGTCGCTTCGGAGTTGCGGCGTCGGCGCGGGGTACGGTTGGTACCGGCTCCGCTTCCGGCAGCCCAAGGCCGCCAAGGTCCGGCTCGATCTGCCGCAGGCGGGAGACCGACTCAGGGTCCATCTCGATGGTTCGCTTGTCGGCGTCTTCGGCGAAGGCCCCGGTGCGGTGCCGCTGCCGATCGACATCAAGGTCTCGGCGGGCGAGCATCGGCTCGTCGTGCTGGCCGAGCATCTGGGCCGCGGCGCCGACGGCTTCGCGCCGGAGCGCCGGTCGGGCATGTGGAGACCAGCGGTCGAGACCGCGCCCGTGAAGGGCGTGAAGGTCTCCTTCGGCGCAATTCCGCCGGTCGACCCGTTCCCGCTGCGAGGCTTCCTGCCCGGCATCGTGCGGGGCGTGCCGGCTCCCGAGGAGGGCGTGCGGATCGAGTGGGCGCATCGCCGCAAGACGCGCCTGCTGCTCGATCTCGGCGCCTGGCCGAGCCCGTCGACGGTCTTCCTGAACGGGGCCCTGTTCGCACGGGTCGACGGAGACGCGTCACGACGCACCGTTCTCGAGTTGCCGAACTCGGCCGAGGTGTCGACGAAGACCGGTGGCAACGAGGTGCTGGTCGTTCCCGACGAGGAGCATCCGCTCGCCGATCGCGGAGTGCTGAAGAAGATCCGAATCGAGGAGGTCGTTCGCGAACTCGGCGGGGAAGACTCGTGGGCCTTTGCTCGATGGCTCTCCGCCGCCGACGCCGCCGATCAGCCCGGCTGGATCGCCGCCGGCGACGACCGCGGGTCCGGTGTCGCCTTGCCGACTTGGTTCCGATGCGGATTCACCACGTCCGAGAAGTCGCTTGGGCCGAGCGGTCTGATGCTCGACCTGAGTTCGATGGGCAAGGGCGAGGCCTTCCTCGATGGCAGGCTTCTTGGTCGCTACTTCGCCCGAACTCCGGACGGGAAGGCGTGCGGCCCAACCCAGCTTCCGGTGCCTCGCGCCATGATTCGACCGGGTGAGCGACAGGTCCTCGCCCTCTTCGATGAGGATGGACGTCCGCCGGTCGGGATCCGGTTGGTCGCGGGCTGAGCGGGGCCGGAGAAACCTCGTGGTCGTGGATGGGTTGGATGCGTCCGCGCAACCCGTTTCCACGAAGGCTTCGGCTCGCCGCCACGCTTCGCTACCATCGAAATTTCCGCCGTGGTTCCATCGAACCCGCCTCGATCCGTCGTGGATCCGGATGGATCCAGAGGAGATCGCGGGACGGGCAGCCGGCAGGGCGGACCGGCATCTGGTTCGGATTCACGCTCCGGCGGCGAGGCCGGCCCCGGGCCTCACCTCCCGTTCGATTCGCGACCTCCACTCCGCTCGCCTCCGACTCGACATGACCGAAGCCCCGAACGCCATCCTTCGTGAACGCTCCGCAGAGGGAATCGAGACCCTCTGGCTTCCGCCGTCGCCGACCAAGCCCCGCGGCGGGGTGGTGGTCCTCGATCGATGGCTTGTGGGCGAACTCGATCGTGCGCTCGAGGCGGTGGCCGCGGATCCTCCGAAGGGTCTCGTGCTGGCGAGCGCGAGCGAACGGGTCTTCGTGGCCGGCGCAGACCTGGCGGAGATCGACGGCCTCGACGACGCGGCGCTCGCGTCCTATCTGTCGGACGGCGCCGCGTGCTTCGCGCGACTGCTCGCGCTGCCGTGCCCGACGATCGCCCTGATCCACGGCGCCGCCCTCGGTGGCGGGCTCGAACTGGCCCTTCACTGCGACGGCCTTGGCTTCCTCGCGACGGCCGAAGGCGCGAAGCCGTACCTGGTGGGACTTCCCGAAGCCTCGCTGGGCATCTGCCCGGGCTGGGGCGGGACGCAGACGCTTCCGGCGAGGATCGATCCGGCGTTGGCGATCGCGCGGACCGCGACCGGCACGCCGTGGAAGAGCATCGAACTGCCGACGGGGCTTGCCGACATCACGGCGCCGAGTCGCGACGAACTGCACGGCATCGCCGCACTTTGGCTTGCGAACCACCCCGATGCGGCCTCGCAACGTCCCCGCGCGATCGGTCCGACGATGCGGGATGCGATCGAGGACGCGATCGCCTCGGCGGGCCTCGGTTCGCCGGAGCCGCTCACCCCACCCGCCGCGGTCGTGTCCGCGGTGCGGGCGGGCCTTGCCGACGGGTTCGAGGCGGGCATCCGCGAGGAGCAGGCTCGCCTGATCGAGTTGAGAGGAACCGAAGCGACCCGCACGAAGATCGGGGCGTTTCTTTCGAAGAGCTGATTCGACGAATCGAGGTCTCCCATCGCGGCTCGCGATGAGAGGCTCGAGATCGTCCGCAGAAGCACGGAGCCATCCATGACCACCGCCGCCAACTCCAGCAACCTCGACCGCGAACTGCAGAAGCTCTCCGAGAAGGACCGCAAGCAGATCCAGCAGGCGCAGGAGATGCTCGGTCCCGATCCCGACTCGATGGGTCTGGTGAAGAACTACTTCTGGGGCCGCTTCCGCAAGGACCTGCTGCTGCCGCATCCCGAGCCCTCCGCCGAGGAGACCGCGCGCTGCGACCAGCTGCTCGCGGCCCTCGACACCTATCTCCGCGAGGAGCACCCGGCGATCGAGATCGATCAGAAGCAGGAGATTCCGCAGTCGGTGATCCAGCGGCTCTTCGATCTCGGCGTGCTCGGCATGACGATCCCGCGGGAGTTCGGCGGCGGCGGCTTCGGCATCACGAGCTACAACCGCGCCCTCGAGCGGATCGGCCGCAGCTGCGGATCGACCGCGGTGATCGTCTCGGCGCACCAGTCGATCGGCTGCAAGGCGGTCATGCTCTTCGGCAACGACGAGCAGAAGAAGCGCTACCTGCCCCGCATGGCGAAGGACACCTTGAGCGCCTTCTGCCTCTCCGAGCCCAACGTCGGCTGCGACGCCGGCGGGCAGGAGACCCGCTGCGAGCTCTCCGCCGACGGAACGCACTACATCCTCAACGGCGAGAAGAAGTGGGCGACGTCCGGCGCCCTGTCGGGCCTCTTCACCGTGATGGCGAAGCAGCGGATCAAGGATCCGAAGACCGGCAAGGAGAAGGACGCGGTCACCGCGCTCATCTGCACGCCCGACATGGAGGGCGTCGAGATCTTCAGCCGCAACCGGTCCAAGTGCGGCATCCGCGGCACCTGGCAGGCCCGCATCCGGCTGACCAACGTGAAGGTCCCCAAGGCGAACCTGCTCCACAAGGAGGGCAAGGGGCTCAACGTCGCGCTCACCTGCCTCAACTACGGCCGCTGCACGCTCTCGGCGGGCATGCTCGGCGGCGCGACCTACTCGCTCGAGCAGGCCGCCAAGTGGGCGCAGTACCGGCACCAGTTCGAGCGTCCGCTCGCGGAGTTCGGGCAGGTGCAGGAGAAGCTCGCGCGGATGGACGCCTACGTCTACGCGATGGACGCGATGCTCTACCTGACCACCGCGTTCCTCGATCGCCACGACGAGGACATCATGCTCGAGACCGCGATGTGCAAGGTCTTCTGCTCGGAGATGGGCTACCGCACCGTCAACGACTGCCTGCAGATCATGGGCGGCGAGAGCTACATGACCGAGAACCACGTCGAGCGGATCTGGCGCGACAGCCGGATCAACACGATCGTGGAGGGCGCGAACGAGGTGATGCTCCAGTTCCTCTTCGGATACGGCTCGAAGCAGCTCGGCGAGTGGATGCTCGGCGTGAAGGCGAAGCCGTTCTCGAACCTCGGGGCGGCGATCTCGATCGCCTCGCAGCTCTTCCTCGGCATCCGTCCCGCGGCGCCCGAGGTCGGGCCGCTGCATCCGCGGCTCTCCCCGCACGGCCAGACGCTCGCGAACCTCATTCGCGAGTTCGCCCATCAGGTCCGCATGATGTTCAAGGAGCACGAGGAGAAGCTGGTGACGAACCAGCTGATCCAGTCGCGCCTTGCGATGGCGGCCCTGTGGATCCATGGCATCGCCTGTTCGCTCTCCAAGTGCGATCGGCACCTGCGGCAGGGTCTCGACGGCGAGGCACTCGCGCAGGAGATGATGCTGATGGACCACCTCGTCTCGCTCTTCGCCAACGAGGTTCGGATCGAGCTCGACGGTCTCCGCCAGCACGCCAACCGCACCGTCGAGGCGGCGGCCAAGGGGCTGCTCAAGCGGGCGGAGGCGCTGCCCAACGGCCACTACTCGATGCCGGAGAAGAGCCCGAACCCCGTCGCGCGAGGCAAGGGTCGCGCGGTCGACGCCGGCAGCGTGCCGCAGTTCGGCGCCGGCTCGGTCTTCAGCGGCAAGCCCGTCGCCAGCGACGCGTGACCGTCACGGCGCGAATCGATACCTTTCCCCGCTTCCATCCCGCAGCCCCAGATCAGGATCGACGCATGGACCTCCTCAATCTGATGAAGACCCACGGACACGAACTCGTGGAGTTCCATCAGGATCCCGGAACCGGCCTGAAGGCGATCATCGCCGTCCACTCGACGGTGCTCGGCAACGCGCTCGGCGGCACGCGGCGATGGGCCTACGCCTCGACCGACGAGGCGATCTTCGACGTGCTGCGGCTCTCCGAGGGCATGACCTACAAGGCCGCTGCGGCGGATCTGCCGATGGGCGGCGCGAAGAGCGTGATCGTGCTCGACAAGGCGGGCCAGCAGCCCACCGAGGCCGAGGGCCGCGCGATGGGACGCTTCGTCGAGACCTTCAAGGGCAAGTACATCGCCGCCGAGGACGTGGGCGTCAGTCCGCAGTTCTGCGATTGGATGGCGATGGAGACGAAGCACATCATGGGCGGCGAGAACGTCTCGACCGGCGGCGATCCGTCGCCGTGGACGGCGCAGGGCGTGTTCAACTCGATGAAGGCGTGCCTCGAGGCCGCCGGCGACGGCGACTTCACGGGGCTCACCATCGGCATCCAGGGCTGCGGCGCGACGGGCTTCAAGCTCGCGAAGCTCTGCCGCGAGGCGGGTGCCGCGGTGCTCGTCACCGACGTCCACGTGCCGAGCATGAAGCGCTGCGTCGAGGAGCTCGGATGCATGGCGGTCGGCAACGATCGCAACCTGTTCCACGAGGAGCTCGATGTCCTCGCGCCGTGCGCCCTGGGCGCGGTGATCGGTCCCGAGTCGATTCCGAACCTTCGCTGCCGGATCATCTGCGGCACCGCGAACAACCAGCTCGTCGATCCGGTCCGCGACGGACGCGCCCTCAAGGAACGGGGCATCGTCTACGCGCCCGACTTCGTGGCCAACGCGGGCGGTCTCATTCGCCTCGCGGGCCTCTACCTGGGCATGACCGAGTCGCAGATCGACGGCAAGGTCGCGGGCATCGAGCGGACCACCCACGAAGTGCTCAAGGAATCGCTCTCGGCGGCTTCGACCGCGGAGGCGGCGATCGCCTACGCCAAGCGCCGCATCGAGAAGAAGTCGCCCGTCGCGACGGCGTGACGATGCGGTTCGTCGCGCCGGCGGAGTCGAGTTCGTGAGCGGCCCGTTCGGCTGGTCGCTTCCGTATCCGTCGCAGCGCGAGCCGGTGATCGGCCGCGAGATCGTCGCGACGAGCGTGCCGATCGCGGCGAGCGCGGGTCTCTCGATCCTGGCCAGAGGCGGCACCGCCGCCGACGCGGGGGGCGCGCCCCCTCGCGGTCTGGGCCCTGGAGTCCGGGTTCCGGGGGTTGATGCCCGGGCCCGCGCCCCGGGACATCGACTGGGAGGGGCTGCGTGGCCTCCGGCGGGAAATGCCGTTCCAGTTGGTCGACGGGCTCGCCGTGGCCGCTGCGCGCAGCGGGGGAGAACGCCCGGATCGCAGCCTCGCGTCGCAGCATCGTGGGGACCGGGCCACCGCGCTCGCCA
>JBMSXH010000002.1:0-24180 GCA_049425445.1 Phycisphaerales bacterium
ACTTGCAGTCCGAGCACGAGCGCTGGCTCAGCGAGCAGCGGGTCGGGCGCCCGGGCGGTCCGCCGGCTTGCCGCCGACGCGTCGTCGCTCGAGTCGAGGCGGCGTCGGCACGATCAGTTCGGGCGGCGTGGGTTCGGCGTCGAGGGCGAGCCCGGCGAGCTTCGCGATGGCACGCCAGCGCTCGGCCTCGTCCTCGCCGCGGAAGGAGATCGATCCGCCGACCCCGCCGCCGTGCGCGGCGCGACCCACGCGATGGACCCACTCCTCGGGCGCGAGCGGCAGGTCGTAGTTGACGACGAGCCGGATTCCCGGGACGTGGAGTCCACGCGCCGCGACGTCGGTCGCGACGAGCACGCCGAGCCTGCCCGCCGAGAATCCCTCGAGCGCCGCGGTTCGCTGCCGTGGCGTGCGATCCCCGTGCAGCATGCCGACCTTGAGCCCGTTTCGTCGCAGCGCCTCACCGACCCAGCCGACGCGCCGTCGTGTGCGGGAGAAGACCAGCACGCCGGCGGGGGCCTGTCCGAGGAGCGAAAGCAGCATCGGCACCTTGCTCGCCTCGGGCACCCTGAAGAGCCGGTGGGTCAGATGCGGGGCCGCGGCGTTGCGGATCCCGACCTCGACGCGCTCCGGATCGGTGAGGAACTCGTCCACGAGCTTCTCGACCTCGCGCGGGAGGGTCGCGGTGAAGAGCATCCGTTGCGGGCTTGCGGCGGTGCGTTCGAGCAGCCAGCGAACCTGAGGCAGGAAGCCCAGATCGAGCATGCGGTCGGCCTCGTCGATCACCACCTGCTCGACGAAGGCGAGGGTCATGGCGTCGGCTTCGAGCAGTTCGCGGAGCCTTCCCGGCGTGCCGACCAGGATGTCGACGCCCTTGGCGAGGGCCTCCTTCTGCGGTGTGATCGCGCTCTTGCCGGTCACGACGAGCGTGCGGAGGACGAGTCCCTTCACGAGCCTCGCAAGCTCCTCCTCGACCTGCGCCGCGAGTTCGCGTGTCGGGCAGACGACGAGCGCGCGAAGCCGCGTGCGAGGATCGACGCGACGCTTGCCGCTTCCGGCGGGTGGATTTCGAAGCAGCCGCTGCGCGAGCGGTAGTCCGAATGCGATCGTCTTGCCGGTGCCGGTCGGCGCGAGCGCGACGACGTCGCGTCCCGCGAGTCCGGCGGGAAGCGCCAGCGCCTGGATGGGACGGGCCTCGCTGAAGCCCATCGCCTCGAGCGTGCGGAGCAGTCGGTGGTCGTCGGTGAGTTGGTCGAAGCGCATGGGGCGAGGATCCGTGGCGGCGAGTTCTCGCCCCTGGTGCGGTCCGGGAAGAGGCCGGTCGCCGCGGCGGAGCCACCGGGTGCCGGTGCGATCCGACCGCGTCGGAGCCCGTGAAGGGGGGGTCTCGTTGACCTTGCCCGCCGCTGGAGCACGGTAGCAATGAGGGGTCGTTGGTTTCGCGGGCAGAACGCGGAGCGATCCGGATGCGTATCGAGGGATGGAACAAGCGCTCGTCACGCCGAAGGGAGCCGCAAGACATGGACCGCGAGATGCCTGAACGAGAGGACGCCAGGACGCCGGGGCATCACCCCGTCGGTCTCGCGCCGCTCGAGGCACGGATCGTCGCGGCGGTCGCGGGCGACGTGGCGGGCGAGGACTCGCCGCCGGCCACGCTCCGCATCCGGCCCATGCATCTTTCACAGGCGATCGAGGTCTGGACCCACGAGTTGCCCTCGCCGGCGTGGACCGTGGTGGTCGGGGCTTCGCACGAGGATGGCCGGGTCGCGGATCGCGACTCGATCGCGGCGATGACCCGTCGAAGCCGTGAACGCCTCGGCATGTCGGCTTCGATGGCCGTCGCGGATTCGTCTCAGGAGCCGCTGCTCCTCGATGACGACGAGTTCGAACAGCTCGCCGGCGCGGCCTCCTGGCGATCGCTGACGGCGATCCGCATCGAGGGTCCCGTCGATCACGGCGACCTCGAGGCGATCCTCGCGACGATCCGGGCCGGTCGACCGGCGATCAGCGGGGATCTCCGAGCCGTCGCCTCCCTGCGGATCGAGGCCGAAGGCGGGCTCGAGTTCGCGGCTCGTTCGATGCGACCCATCGCGCGCCTCGTGGCGGAGGATCTCGCCTGCTACGCCGCGGCGGTCCTTCGCCGCAACCCCGACGACGTGTCTCCGCCGCCGCTGCATCAGGTCCTTCGCCTGCTCGAGGCCTCCGGATCGATCTCGGTTCGCCCGGAGGAGACCGACGTCTTCGCGGAGTCGATCGACGTCGGCGTCTCGACGGCGGCCTCGGGCGACCGTCCGGCCGATCGTTCGCTGATCTACGACCTGCCGAGCGACACCTGGCACGACGAGTAGGCGGGTTTCGCCGTCGAGCGATCGACGTCAAGGCGTCGATACTCTCTGATCGTGCCGCCCGAACGCTTCCAGAATCCGCGCGGAAGGCTCGCCTCGATCGTCGTGATCGTGGCGGCGATCGCCGTGGCGGCCTGGCTGCTCCTTCGGGAGGAGGCGGATCGCACGCCGATCAGGGTGGGCATCCTCCACAGCCTGACCGGAACGATGTCGGCGAGCGAATCGCCGGTCGTCGACGGATGCCTGCTCGCGATCGAGCAGATCAACGAGGCCGGCGGCGTGCTCGGGCGCCCGGTCGAGGCGATCGTTCGGGACGGGGCGAGCGATCCGGCGACCTTCGCCCGCGAGGCGGAGCGGCTGCTCGAGGACGACGGCGTGGCCGCGATCTTCGGCTGCTGGACGTCCGCAAGCCGCAAGGAGGTCCGCCCGGTCGTCGAGCGACTCGGCGGCGTGCTCTTCTATCCGGTGCAGTACGAGGGACTCGAGCAGTCGCCGCGGATCGTCTACCTCGGGGCGGCTCCGAATCAGCAGATCATCCCGGCGGTCCGCTGGGCGCTCGAGAACCTCGGCAAGCGGGTCTTCCTGGTCGGCAGCGACTACGTGTTTCCGCGGGTCGCCAACGCGATCATCCGAGATCAGGTCGAGGCGACCGGCGGCGAGGTCGTGGGCGAGGCGTACCTTCCGCTCGGCGAGCGTCGCGTGGACGACGTGGTCTCCGCGATCGTGGCGTCGAAGCCCGACGCGATCCTGAACACCATCAACGGCGACACCAACACCGCCCTCTTCAAGGCGCTTCGAGCCGCGGGCGTGTCGGCGTCGACCACGCCGTCGATCAGCTTCTCGATCGGCGAGCCGGAACTCGCCGTCATGGACGCCACGACGCTCGCAGGCGACTACGTCGCATGGAACTACTTCCAATCCCTCGAGACTCCCGAGAACGACGCGTTCGTCGCCGCCTATCGCGACCGCTTCGGTCCCGATCGCCTTCTGAGCGATCCGGTCGAGGCGGGATATCTCGCAGTCAGGCTCTGGGCGGCCGCGGTCGAGGACTCGATGGATCCCACGCCCGACGGCGCACTGCGGGGAATCGGTCGTCGCCATCTCGCGGCTCCGCATGGCCCGGTCTCGATCGATGCGAAGACCCAGCACGCGTGGAAGACCGCCCGCATCGGCCGAATTCGCGCCGATGGCGAGATCGAGGAGGTCTGGAGTTCCGGCGCTCCGATGCGGCCGGTGCCGTTCCCGGGCTGGCGGCTGCGTTCGGAGTGGGAGTCGCTGCTGGCCGATCTTCGCCGAGGCTGGGGCGGTGCGTGGGCGGCGCCGGCGGGTCCGCGTGAGGAGCGTCCATGAGCGATCGCGGCGAACACGGCTCGATCGCGATGTCGCTCGGCTCGATCCGGGCGACGCTGGTGGGCTGGTTCCTGGTGATGGCCCTCGGCTCGGTCGCGATCGTGGCGCTGCTCGCCTCGCAGTTCACCGAGCGAGCGCTCGAACGGGCGATCCTCTCGAATCTCGCGGCCCTGGCGGAGACCCGCGCGGTCCAGATCGAGCAGCTCGTCGATGCCCGAGTCTCCGCCGTCACCGCGCTGTCGCGCGATCCCTCGATCGTGGAGGCCTTCGACTCGCTTCGGGCTGGCGGACCGCCTTCGGCCGAACTCTCCGCGGCGCTCGGCACGGTCGCGGAGGGCCTCGGACTCTCCTCGCTGTCGCTCGTCGCCCTCGACGGGCGGGTCCTCGCGAGCTTCGGCATGGGTGTTCGTCCGCTCGCGGGCGCCGATCTGCGAGAGGCGCCGTGGGCGAAAGGCCCGCTTGCCGCGGCGGTCGATCGCGCGAGCACCTTGCTTCAGGCCGACATCGCCGGACTGCAACCCCTGTCGGGTCGGCGACGCCCGGGACTCTTCGTCGCCGGTCCCGTGTTCGACGGCCCCCGCGTGGCTGGTGTGCTGGTCGCGCAGATCGACGAGGGACCGATCGACGCGACGATCGGCGACGTGACGGGACTCGGCCAGACCGGTCAGACGGTGGCGGTGTTCCTCGACGGCGGCTCGCTGCGGCTGGCGGCACCGCTTCGCCATGATCCGGACGCCGCCGGGATCCGCACGCTCACCGGATCGGTGGAGGCCTATCGCCGCGCCGCCCGGGGCGACGGATCGGTCGGCTACGCGATCGGACCCGGCGGGCAGGAGGTGATCGGCGCGTGGTTCCATCTTCCGGCGCTGCGCTGGTCGGTCTCGGTCGAGCAGGATGCCTCGGAGGCCTTCGCGCCGGCGCGTCGGCAGGCGATGGCGATTCTCGCCGTTGCCGGCGCCACGGCCATTCCCGCCGTGTTCGTGGCGCTTGGCGTGGCGGGCCGGCTGGCCCGACCGATCCGCGAGGCGTCGACCTCGCTGGTCCGCACCGCCGAAGGTGATCTCGATCATGCGGTTGCGGTGCGCGGCCGAGGCGAGATCCGCCTGCTGCTTGCGGCACTCGACCGCATGGTGCGCGAACTCGGTTCGATGCTGCTCGGGATCCGCACCACGGGCCGCGATCTCGCCGCCGTCGCGGGCGAGGTTCGCGAGACCGCATCCAATCAGCATCGGGTGGTGCAGGATCTCTCCAGTTCCGCGGCGCAGATCGCCTCGGCGATCGAGCAGATGTCCGCGACCGGTCGACAACTGGCGAACACCGCGAGCGGCGTGGCGGACGCCGCGGACGAGACGGCCAAGCGCGCCGAGCGCGGTCGCGAAGGCCTCGATCGGATGCGCGACTCGATCGGCGAGGTCGCCGAGACGAGCCGCAGCGTCAGCGGCCATCTCGCCGAGATCCGCGATCGGGCCGAGGGAGTCGGCGCGGTGGTCGTCGCGATCACGCGGGTCGCCAATCGAACCAATCTGCTCTCGATCAACGCCGCGATCGAGGCGGAGAAGGCCGGTCCGCACGGCCGCGGCTTCCAGGTGGTCGCGGCGGAGATCGGCCGGCTCGCCGATCAGACCGCCGCCGCGGCCCTCGAGGTCGAATCGATCGTCGCGAGCATGCAGGGCTCGGTCGCCGAGGGCGCCTCCTCCATGCAGGGGCTCTCCGCGGTGGTCACCGGCGGCGTCGCGATCGCGTCCGAGGTCGCCGAGGACCTGTCGGCGATTCTCGAATCGGTGGGCTCCCTCCGGGACAACTTCGGGGAACTCCGCGGCGGCATCGAGGCCCAGAGCGAAGGGGCCACGCAGATCCGCGATGCGATGCGGCATCTCGCGACCAGCGCCGAGACGGCCCGGACCATCGTCGAGCGACTTCGTCAGGCCGGCGATCGTCTCGAGCAGTCGTCGGGATCGCTGCAGAGGTCGGTCGAGCGGTTCAGGTTGCCGTCGCGGTAGTTCGGCGCTGTCGAATCGGCCGCCGGCCGAACCCGCTCGGCGCTCGCATGGGCCGGAATTCCCTTGGCGGCGGAAACCTCGCTGGCGACACTCCCTATACGGGTCGATGGAGATCTTCGGTCGCTGCGGCGATCGACTCGATTCGCATCGGTTTCATGCCGCCACGAGGTACCACCCATGAGCAGCAGCATCCTTCGTTCCATCGGGCTTCCGGTCGCCACGACGCTCTTCGCCGGCGCGGCCGTCGCACAGCCGCCACCACCTCCGCCGCAGGGCCAGGAGCGCATGGTCGAGGTGCGCGTCGAGCAGGGCGGTGCGCCCGAGGTGAAGGTCAACGGCCAGCGGATCGCGCCGGATCGCATTCGGCCCCGCGGCGACGGGACCTTCGAGATCGTCGATGGACCCGAGCGGGCGATGGTCGAGGTGCGGGTCGAGAACGGCGGCACGCCTGAGGTGATGATCAACGGCCAGCGGATCGCGCCGGATCGCATTCGGCCGCGCGGCGACGGGACCTACGAGATCGTCGGCGGACCCGAGCGGGCGATCGTCGAGGTGATCGAGGTCCCGCGCGGACCGCAGCAACGCATGCAGGCGCCGCGTCCGATGATCGGCGTGGTGCTCGCACCGATCGACCCGCTGCTCGCGCGGCACCTCAAGCTCGATCCGGCGAAGGCCACCATGGTCGCGGAGGTGATGCCCGGAACTCCCGCGATGGAAGCGGGCATCGTCGCGGGCGACATCCTGCTCGAGATCGGCGGCGAGCCCGCATCCATCGAGCGGATCGGCGAGGTCGTCGCACGGAAGGGCCCGGACGGCGAGGTCAAGGTGTGGGTCCTTCACGACGGCGAGAAGCGCGCGGTCAAGCTTCGGCCGCGGGTGATGACGCCACCGATGCCCGAGCCGCCGCCGCAGGGCATGCGTCCGATGCCGGGGCCGGGTGGACCGGGGATGGGCTTCGACGATCGCGGGGACCGTGGGCCGCAGGGCGGCGATTGGCAGGATCTGCGAGGCTCGCTCGATCGCATGCGCGAGCGGATGGGCGATGAAGTCCGTGAGCGGCTCGAGCAGTGGCGCGAGCAGTGGGAGGGTCCGTGGGGCGAGGAGAACATCCGACGTCCCCTTCGCGAGTACCGCGAGCAGACCCGTCGCGAGTTCGAGCGGATGATGCAGGAGATGGAGCGCCTCGAGCAGGAGATGCGCGAGCGTCTCGAGATGCGCTGGCGATGGATGCAGGAGGCGTGGCAGCGAGGCGGCGGCGACGAGCAGTGGGATCGCGGGCCGCGTCCAGACGATCGCCCGCAGGGACGCGGGGGTCCGCCGCGTGAAGGCCAGTCTGACCGGCCGCGACCCCGACGCAACGGTGGCGATGCTCCGCGACGCGGCGACGCCCCACCGGTCCCCTCGTCTCCGGCGTAGGCGATCGCGTCACGCCGAACCGAGCCGATCGATCACGAGGCCGACTTCGAGGATCTCCTCGAGGCGGCCTCGGATCGCTTCATGGGCCCACCGGCGCTCGAGAAGGACCGTCGGTTCAAGTCGATACCTCGCAAGCCGCCGAGCCCTCTCGGCGGCGGCCTCGTCGGATCCGGGATGGAATGGCGGAGTGGGCACGCGCACCCGCTCGCGCAACTCGCCGGCGGGCGCGAGGTCCTCGTCGAAGACCACATGCACCGCGCCGCGACGGTCCCGTGCCGCTCGCTTGAGCAGCTCGACGGTCGCGGATCCGCCCGGCCGTGCCGAGCCGATCCGTCGAAAGCCGCCTTGGATCAACGCGTCGGCGGCGCGCTCGATCGTGCGATCGACCACGAGCAGGTTCGCGCGGATCGCTCTGCGTCGCAGGTTCTCCTCGGCGAGCAGGATCTCCGCCGCGATCGCGGATCCCTCGGCGATGCGGGTCTCGACGCCGGCGCGTCGCAGGCGACTTCGCACCACGACCAGCCGCCGCCGGACGCGGCGATCGGCCTCCTCGAGCCGGAGCAGCGAGAGATTGCGAGGCGCCGCACGATCGGAGGCGAGCGATGGAACCGGAACCTCCCCGTGGGAAGGGTTCGATGCTTCGTTCGGCTCCGGCTGCCCCATCTCGACAAGGCTCCTGTCGTGACCACGGGTTCGCGAAGACAGCGTAGGAACTCGTCGACGCGAACCGGTGTTCGGGAAAGGGCGACTCCTCGACGGGCGGCGTCTTCGATCGCGACCCGCTCGGTGATCCACCGACCCGATCGCATCGTGTTGCGGTAGGTTGCCACCCATGGTTTCCCGACTCGGCCTGCTGCTCAGTCGCACCGTCGGCCGGTTCATGCCCGACCCGTTCCTGCTCGCGATCGTCCTCACGGTCGTCGCCGCGAGCCTCGCGATGGCCTTCGGCGACTCGGGTCCCGAAGGCGGGCCGCCGCCGGGTCCGGAACTGCTCGCGTCCTGGTGGTCGAAGGGGGTGTGGGGACTGCTCGCCTTCGCGATGCAGATGTGCCTGATCCTCGTCACGGGGTCGGCGATCGCCGAGAGCCCGATCGTCGCCCGCGGCATCGCGCGGGTCGCGTCGATTCCGGAGTCGATGCCGCAGGCCGCGGCACTCGTCGCCGCGGTCGCGATCGTCGCGGGCCTTCTCAACTGGGGTCTTGGCCTCGTCGTCGGCGCGCTGCTGGCCCGCGAGACCGCTCGCAGCCTCGCGTCGCGACGCCTCGCCTGCCACTACCCGCTGCTGGCCGCCTGCGGCTACCTCGCGATGATCGTCTGGCACGGCGGATTCTCCGGCTCCGCGCCGCTCTCGATGACGACGAGCGATGGCGCCGCCAAGGTGATTCCTGCCGATGTGCTCGCCGCGATGCCCGATGGCGGCGCGATTCCGCTGTCGCAGACGCTCTTCTCGCCCCTCAATCTCGTCGCGACCGGCGGGCTGCTGGTCGGGCTTCCGATCCTGATGGCCTTGCTCGCGCCCCGTCGCGCGGAGGAGTGCGTCTCGCCGAGCGATCTGGGCATCGATCTCGCCTCAGGCGACGGGCGTTCGAGATCGTCGGGCGCACGACGCGCTCCGTCGGCGCGGCCGACCTCCGAGGAGTCCGTGGCGACTCGCGACTTCGCGTTTCTGCCGGTCGCGCTGGCGGTGCTGCTTGGGGCCGCGTTCCTCGGCGGCTTCATCCAGTGGTCGATGCGCGACGGGCTCGGTCGCCTCGGGCTCGATCAGGTCAACGCGTTCATGCTCGGCGCGGGCCTCTTGCTCCACGGCTCCGCGCTCTCCTACGCCCGCGCCGTCGAGCGGGCCGCCAAGGGGTGCGCGGGCATCATCATCCAGTTTCCGCTCTACGCGGGAATCCTCGGGATCCTCCGCGAGAGCGGGCTGCTCGCCACCTTCGCGGAGAAGGCGGCGGAACTCGCGGGCCCGGACTCGCTCGCGCCGCTCACCATGCTCTCGGCGGGAATCGTCAATCTCTTCGTGCCCTCGGGCGGCGGGCAATGGGCGGTGCAGGGGCCGATCGCGCTCGCGGCGGGCGCCGAGGCGGGCGTCTCCGCCGGCACCATGACCATGGCGGTCGCCTACGGCGACGAGCTCACCAACATGCTGCAGCCGTTCTGGGCGCTGCCGCTGCTCGCGATCACCGGCGTCAAGGCGCGGGATCTCGTCGGCTACACCGCCCTCGCGATGATCGCCGCGACGGTGTGGCTCCTGCTCGGGCTCGTCGTGCTCGGCTGAGGTTCGGCGGCGGCGCAGGTCAGGCCTCGAGCAGGCGCTCGAGGTCCGACGGCTCGTTGATGTTGGCGAGCCGGGCGGCGTCGCAGGGCACCGTCGTCACCTGTTCCGGTTCCAGCGAGTCGATCATCGCCAGAAGACTGAATCGCTCGCGACGGATCCTCTCCTCGATCGTGGCGAGCGCGGACGGGGCGTAGACCGCGGCGCAGGGATGGCGGCGAACGAGATCGCCCTCGCCGGTCACCGCGATCGCCACGCGAACTCCCGGCGCCGCGAGCAAGGCGGTGCCGAGGCGGCGGATCGTCGAAGCATCGATCGCGGGCAGATCGCCGGCGATCACGAGGACCGGACGATCGAGCCTTCGCAGCGCCGTCGCGATTCCGCCCATCGGACCGATGCCCGGATGCTCGTCTGGAATCCAGGCATCGCCCGCCGACTGCACCGCCGGATCGCAGTCGCCGACGATCGCGACCCGCGGCCCGAACACGGCGCGAAGCGCCGCGATCGGATGCTCGATCATCCGCCGACCGGCGATCTCCTCGCGCAACTTGTCGCGACCGAACCGTCGGCTGCGGCCGCCTGCGAGCACCGCCGGCGCCAGCGAGTCGAACCTCGGATCGAGCGGCTCAGTCGGCATGCTCGATCACCTTGCCATCGATCGCACGCGCGCCAGGCCGGCCATCGTCCTGAACCTCGCCCCGCAGCGTCTCGATCGCGTGGGGAAGGATGTCGAGGATCGCCTCGAGCATCTCGGTCGCTCCCCGCGGCGATCCGGGCAGCGTGAGGATCAGCGTTCGCCCCGCGGTGCCGGCGATGCCGCGCGAGAGGAACGTCCGCGGCGTCTTCGAGAGGCATCGCAGTCGGGCGAGGTCCATGAGGCCCTCGTGCTCGCGCTCGATCACCCGACGCGCCGCCTCCGGCGTGACGTCGCGCGGTGCAAGTCCGGTGCCGCCGGTCGAGACGACGAGATCGATCGCCGCGTCGGGTCTCGACCAGTCCTTGAAGCACTGGGCGAGCGCCTCGAGGTCGTCTGGCACGCATCGGGTCTCGACGACTGCGGCGGCGATCGATCGCTCCAGCAGCGCCGCCACCGCCGGCCCCGACGCATCGACCGTCTCGCCTCGCGAGCAGCGGTCGCTGGCGGTGAGCACCGCCGCCCGGATCGGACGAGACGAACTCACGATCGTTCCGCCTCCCGATCGGGTGCGACGTAGGAGCCGCGCCGTCCGCCATGCTTCTCGAGCAGCCGAACACCGTCGATCACGATGCCGCGATCGATCGCCTTGCCCATGTCGTGGACGGTGAGGCAGGCGACCGAGACCGCGACGAGCGCCTCCATCTCGACGCCGGTTCGCCCGTGGGAGCGGGCGGTGGCGACGATGCGCACGCAGCCGGGTTCGAGCGTCGCCTCGATCTCGACCGAGTCGAGGGCGAGGGTGTGGCACAGCGGAATGAGTTCGTCGGTTCGCTTCGCGGCCATGATGCCCGCGAGCCGTGCGGTCTCGAGCACCGGTCCCTTGGCGACCGATCCCTGGCGGATCGCCGACTCGAGCGCCGCGCCGAACCGCACGAGGCCCTCCGCCACCGCGACGCGCGGGGTCGTCGGCTTCTCGCCCACGTTCACCATGACCGCGCGGCCCCGTTCATCGAGATGGGAGAGGCTCGCGTCAGGCTCGGCTTCACGCATGGGGTCGGCTGCGGACACGCGACGCTCCGGCGGGTGCGGAGGATCTCATCCGTCCCACGCGTGGAAAGCGTATCGCCGCCCCGCCTCGAGGCGAGCGTGGGGCTCGAACTCGACGAAGCCGTCGCTTCGACCGGCGGCGGCGAGATCGCCGGAACTTCGAAAGGAGACGAGCATCGCCGCCCCGTCCGCTTCGAGCCGCGCGAGCTGGAATCGCCAGAGTGCTCCGGGCGGAAGATCGCCCTCGGCCCGAACCGCCACATCCCGCGGTGGCGGCATGGAAAGGCCCGCGATCGCGGCGAGCGTCGGCAGCACGATGCGTCGGGCGGTGGTCAACGACGAGAGCGGATTGCCCGGCAGGCCGAAGAGCGGCACCGGGCGATCGGGCCGACCGGCGATCGCGCCGAGCATCGGGCGACCCGGCCGTTGCGGAAGGCGGTGGAAGAGGATCTCGGCCTGCTGCGCGTCGATCGCGGCGCGGACCAGGTCGCGATGCCCCATCGAGACGCCTCCGGTGAGCACCACCGCGTCGTGGTCGGCGATCGACTCGGCGAGCATGGATTCGAGGCGCTCGAACTCGTCGGCGACATGCTCGACTCGCGCAACCTCGATCCATGGACGCGCGGCCAAGAGCATCGCGAGCGCCGGGCCGTTGCTGTTTCGGATCTGCTCGGGCGTCGGCACGACACCGATCGGCACCACCTCGTCGCCGGTCGTGAGGATCGCCACCCGCACCCGTCGATGCACCTGCGGCCGCGCGATGCCGCAGGCGGCCAGCGATGCGGCGACCGCGGCATCGATCGTCGCGCCGGCGTGGATCAGCACGTCTCCCGCGCGGGCGTTCTCGCCGCGAAGGCGCCAGTGGTCTCCGACTCGCGGCGAGGTGCCCTCGACGACCGAGATTCGCACGACCTCGCCGGTGGCGTCGTCGAGATGCTCAAGCACGTCCTCGCGCTTGACGACCGCCTCGGCCCCGTCGGGCCGGGGAGCACCGGTTGCGATGCGAACGCATCCGCGTCTCGATGGCATCGCGGGCGCCGCACGGCCGGGCCTCGACTCCGCAAGCACGGGAAGATCGCGACCCTCCGCGAGATCGGAGATCCGCACCGCGTAGCCGTCCATCGCCGAGTGGTCGAAGGGCGGGCTGTCGCGGTCGAGGCGGACCGTCTCGGCGAGCACGCGGCCCCGCGCCGCATCGAGCGGCACCTGTTCCCGCCCGAGCGCCGTCGCCGATGCGCCGATCCGCGATGCGATTCGGGCGATCGCAGCCTCGGGCGATTGGGGTTGCTCTGCCGCGGCGGCGTCCATGGGGAGCCGCAACTTACACTGCGGCGATGCGCATCGAAGTCCTTCTCTTCGGCCCCGCCGCGCAGGCCGCTGGATCCGATCGGATCGGCGTCGAGTGCGAGGTGGACTCGGGAGACTTCGGCCCGAGGGTGCCGGCGGTGCTGGCGGCGATCGCCGCGCAGCATCCGAGACTCGCGTTCGCGGTCGACGGCGCTCGGCTGGCGGTCAACCACGCCTTCGCGGCCGCCGATGCGTCGCTCGGCCGCGCCGACGAGGTCGCGCTCGTCTCGCTCGTGGGTGGTGGATGAGTCGCGTGCGAATCGAGATCGTCGAGGGTCCGGTCCCGCGCGAGAGGCTCTCGCAGCCGAGTCGGGCCGACGATGCGCAGGAGGGTGTGGGAAGCCGGGTCCGCTTCGAGGGCATCGTGCGAGGCGTCGAGGACGGCCGGTCGCTCGCGGCGATCGACTACGAGGTCTACGAGCCGATGGCGAGCCGGCTGCTCGAGGCGATCGCGATGGCGGAGGCGGGCCGCGAAGGCGTCCGATCGATCACGGCGATCCACAGCCGAGGCCGCGTCGCGGTCGGCGAGGTGTCCTTCCTCTGCGAGGTTCGTTCAGCCCACCGGGCCGAAGGCCTCGAGGCGCTCGCCTCGTTCATCGATCGAATGAAGCGCGACGTCCCGATCTGGAAGCGACTGGACTTCGTCGAGACGGGATGACGCGGAATCGCCGAGCGAGGCGATGGCGGGCGCGAGGAGCTTCGCGGCCGCGACGGCGAGCACCGCGGCGAGCAGCAGGTTGAGCACGCGCGGCGTCGCCTTCCGGCTGCCGAGCAGGGCACCGACGAATCCGCCGACCGCGGCGGCGATCGCGAGCGGCACGAGATCGAGCGGCGGGGTCCATCCGGCGCTGAGAAGCCCGCCGAGTCCGGAGAGCGAGTTGACGAGGATGAAGAGCGACGCGGTCGCGGCCGTGCGCTTCGGCTCGGCCCAGCCGCAGAGCAGGATCAGCGGACTCAGGAAGATCCCGCCGCCGGTGCCGGTGAGTCCCGCGGCGAAGCCGAGCAGCGCGCCGGCCGACACCTTGACGGCGATCGATGGATCGCGAGGCGGCTGTGGCGTCCGCGCGGCGGGCAGATTCACGATCGCCATGCGCACCGCGGACCACGCGAGCACGGCGCCGATCGCGAGCCGAAGCCACTCCACCGGCAGCGCGATCGCGCCGCCGAGGAAGGCCGCGGGCGTCGAACCGATCAGGAAGGGGAGCAGGAAGCGCCACGAGAAGTGGCCCGCGGCGGCATAGTGGCCGAACGCGATGGTCGCGACGACGACGTTGACCGCAAGGGTCGTGGAGCGCATCGACTCGGGCGCCACCCCGACGAGCGCCATCACCGCGAGATAGCCCGAGGCCCCCGCGTGCCCGACCGAGGCGTAGAGCGCTCCGACCACGAGGAAGAGGATCGCGAGCGTCGGCATGGCGTCGGCGGGCATGGGAACCGCTCAGCCGCCGATCGCGGACATCGGCCGCGCCGGCTGCCTGAACTCCGGCGACTCGATGCCGTGACCGGCCTGCTTGCTCCACGCCGCGTCGACGAGGAAGCGACGGAGCGCCTCGTCGTCGGCCTCGCTGCGGAGGAGTGGGCGGAGATCCCATTCGGTCGTGCTGAAGAGGCACGGACGCACCATGCCGTCCGCGGTGATCCGCAGACGGCTGCAGGCGCCGCAGAACGGCGCGCTGATCGGCGCGATGAAGCCGATGCGTCCAGGTGCTCCGTCGGCGAACGCGAAGGATCGTGCCGTGGCGGTCGGATCATCGCCGTCGATCGGCACGAGCGGATGGACCGACTCGATCGCCGCGCGGGTCGTGGCGGCGGAGACCCATCGTTCCGGCCTCCAGGCGTGGCCGGAATCGAGCGGCATCCACTCGATGAAGCGGACCTCGATGGCGAGCCGTCTCGCAAGGTCGGCGAACTCGACCGCCTCGTCGTCGTTCTCGCCGTGCAGCAGGACCGCATTCACCTTGACCGGCGCAAGGCCCTCCGCGAGGCAGTGGCCGACGCAGGCGAGGACCTCCTGCACCGATCCGCTCGCGCGGGTGAGCCGCGCGAAGCGGTCCTCGCGGAGCGAGTCGAGGCTGACGGTGACTCGTGCGATGCCCGCACGCCGCCATGCGGCGACCGAAGCCCGATCGCCTCTCGATCCGTTGGTGATGAGGGCGATCTCGCAGCCGGTCGAGTCGCGCAGGCCCGAGGCGATCGAGAGGAGTTCCGGATGCAGGGTGGGTTCGCCGCCGGTCAGCCGGACCTTGCGGATTCCGAGCGAGGCGGCGATCCGGCCGATCCGGATGAACTCGTCGCCGCGAAGCAGCGACGACGGCTCGGCGAACCGCACGTCCGGATCCATGCAGTAGACGCAGCGGAAGTTGCATCGATCGGTCAGCGAAAGCCGCAGGTCGTGGATCGTCCGTCCGTGACTGTCGAGGAGTGCCCCTCGCCGGTGCGCCGACTCGGGCGCCTGCGGCGGGCGATCGGGTGCGCGGTCGGGCTTCCCGTTCCGCGGCCACTGCGGAAGCGACATCGACTCGGACGCGGACGCGAACGTGGTCACGGCCGCACCTCGACCGGTCCCACCCGCAGGACGCCGTCGCTGAGAATCCGTGCCCGAAGTCCGCCGCGACCGCGCAGGCGTCGCTCGGCGCCGGGCGCGATCGCCGCGTCCATCCACGCGCAGGGCTTGCACTCCTCGCTGCCGAGGAAGCGCACGCCGCAGATCTCGAACTCGCGCCCGATCAGCGTGGAGAGGTCGATGCCCGTCGTCAGGACGTTCCGGCGGGTGGCGGCCAGGTCGCGGCGGTCCGGCGGGATCGAGAGGTCCGCCCAGATCTCCTCGAGGGTCTCCCTCGACACGAAGGTGATCTGTCCCTTGTAGTCGGGCTTGTAGTCGAAGAAGCGGTCGCCGCGCAGGCCGCGTCCCGCCACGCACTCGACCGTCTCGACGGAGAGGATCGGATGATCGAGGGGCGGATCTCCGAAGCGGCCGTAGAAGTTGTGCCCGGGCGAGATGAAGATCCGTTCGATCGACGCGGGCGAGTTCGTGGTCATCGAGTCGCCGCCTCCGTCGCCTGCTCGCGCAATCCCTCGATGCTCCGCGAGGGCCGTGCCATTCGGCCGGAGTCGGCGTAGATGTTGAATCGGTGCTCCCGCACGAAGCCGAGGAGCGTCATGCCGCAGCCGCGGGCGATCTCGACCGCGAGGCTCGAGGGAGCGCCGACCGAGGCGAGGACGGGGACCGCGGCCATCGCGGCCTTCTGCACGAGTTCGAATCCCGCCCGACCGCTGACGAGGACGAGGCGATTCGCGAGGGGGATCTCGCCGTCGAGCAAGGCTCGCCCCACCAGCTTGTCGAGGGCGTTGTGGCGGCCGATGTCCTCCCGAAGCGAGCGCAGCGTGCCGTCGAGATCGAAGAGTCCCGCCGCGTGCACGCCGCCGGATCGATCGAAGGCCGATTGCGCCGCCCGCAGCGCATCGGGAAGGCGATGGACGACCGCGGCCTCGAGTTCGGGCGATCCTGCCGGAATCGGGTGCCGGCGTCGGCTCTGGAGCGTCGCAAGAGTCGACTTCCCGCACGCGCCGCAGCTCGCCGAGATGAAGGTGACGCGATCCTCGGGAAGCCTCGAAGCGTCGGAGCGGAGCCTCGCCACGACCACGTCGCCTCCGGAGTCGTGCTCGCGTTCGATCCAGTCGATCTCCTCTCGGGAGTGCAGGACGCCTTCGGCGAACAGCAGGCCCGCGGCGAGCTCCTCGTCGTGGCCGGGCGTGCGAAGCGCGACGATCGAGCGACGCTCGATCGAGCCGTCGGAGGCCGGCGCCTCGACGCGGATCTCGAGCGGCGACTCGACCGCGAGCAGGTCCTCGACGGCTTCCTCGCGTCCGTCGGCGATGCGGCGAACTCCGAACCCGCGCAGCGACGAATCGCCCGGCGCGCGCGTCATGGCGCAATCCTCGACGGGACGATCTCGACCTCGAGGTGCTTCATGAGGGGTTGGTCGGACTGGGTCGAGAAGTCGCCGATGCCGCAGAGCACGTTGAGTTCCGGCATGTAGCCCATCGCGCAGCCGACCGGGATCGAGTAGGGGATCGCGCGGAAGCCGCGGACCTCCCGCGTGGTTCCGTCTCGGACGAAGCTCCGGATGTCGACGAGATCGAACTTGGCGAGTCCCCGTTCACGCATGTCCGCCTCGTTCATGAAGACGAGCGTGCGGAGATTGCGAACGCCGCGGTAGCGGTCGTCGTTGGCGTAGATCGTGGTGTTCCACTGGTCGTGCGAGCGCACCGTGCCCAGCAGCAGGCGTCCGCTCCTCGGGACGCTGTCCGGAAGCGGCGCGAGCGAGAACTCGGCCTTGCCGGACGGCGTCAGGAACACCCGCTCGCGGGCGGGCTGCCGCAGCCTGAATCCGTGCGGACGCCGGACGCGGTGGTTGAAGTCCTCGAAGCCCTCGAGCGCGGAGGCCATCCGATCTCGCACGAGATCGAGGTCGCCCGCCCATGCGGACCAGGGCGGCGGCGACGCTGCGAGCGTCGCCATCGCGATGCCCGAGACGATCGAGGCCTCCGATCGGAGGGCCGCCGAGGCGGGTTCATGGTGTCCGGTCGAGAGATGGACGACGCTCATCGAGTTCTCGACGCTCACCGAGAACGATCCGCCGGCCGAAGGGTCGCGCTCGCTTCGAACGAGGCAGGGGAGGACGAGCGCCTCGCGACCATGCACGAGATGGCTTCGATTGAGCCGCGTGCTGACCTGCACGGTGAGGTCGCACTGCCGCAGGGCCTCGAAGGTGGTCTCGGGATCGGGGGCCGCGAGGGCGAAGTTGCCGCCCACGGCCATGAACACCTTCACGTCGCCGCGTCGCATGGCCTCGATGGTGCCGACGGTGCCGTGCCCGGGCGCACGTGGCGAACGGATGCCGCAGGCGGCGTCGAGCTTCTGGAGCCACGCCTCGGTGGGCCGGGGATTCTGGCCGCAGGTTCGATTCCCCTGCACGTTCGAGTGGCCGCGGATCGGCATGGCTCCCGCCCCTTCGCGCCCGACGTTGCCGCGAAGCAGGAGCAGGTTGGCGATCTCGCGGATCGTGTCGACGGAGTGCTCGTGCTGCGTCAGGCCGAGGCACCAGCCGATCACCGCGGAATCGGCGCGGCGGTAGATCTCGCCGAACTCGCGGATCGAGGCCTCGGCGATGCCGCACTGCCGCTCGAGCTCGGACCACGGCGTCGATTCGACGAGGGACCGGTACGCCTCGAAGCCGTGGGCGTACTGGTCGATGAAGGTTCGATCGATCGCGTTGGGATCCGTTGCGGAGCACTCGAGAAGGTGCTTGGCGACGCCTCGCAGCAGGGCGAGGTCGCCGGCGATCCGAGGCTGGAGCGCAAGCGTGCCGGTGGAGGTGGCGCGGAGCATCGCCATCTCGGCGAACTCGTGCGGGACGATCGCGCGGGTCGCGGCGCCCTCGACGAGCGGATTGACGTGCACCACGCTTCCCCCGCGGCGGACGACCTTGACCAGCGCCGACAGCAGCCGCGGCGTGTTCGAGGCCGCGTTCGATCCGATCAGCACCACCAGATCGGTCTGCTCGAGATCGGGAAGGTCCACCGTTCCCTTCTTGGTGCCGATCGACGCGAGCAGCGCTCGGCCGCTCGCCTCGTGGCACATGTTCGAGCAGTCCGGCAGGTTGTTGGTGCCGAACTCGCGCGCGAACAGCGAGAACATGAAGGTGGCCTCGTTGGAGAGGCGTCCCGACGTGTAGAAGGAGGCCCGGTTCGGATCGCCGAGCCCGCGGAGGTGTCGGCCGATCGTCGCAAAGGCGTCTTCCCACGAGATCGGCACGTAGCGGTCGCTTGTGGCGTCGTAGCGCATGGGCTCGACGAGGCGTCCTGCGCGCTCGAGCGCGTGATCGGTCCAGGTCGAGAGTTCGGCCACGGTGTGCGCCGCGAAGAACTCCCGGCCCGCCCTCTCGCTCGTCATCTCCCACGTGGCGTGCTTGACGCCGTTCTCGCAGAGATCGAGCTTCAGGTTGCCCGTGTCGTCGGGCCACGCGCAGCCCGGACAGTCGAAGCCGCGGTCGGGATGGTTCATCCGCAGCAGGGACGCCGAGTCCTCGATCGGCTTGCCGCCCTGCAGCAGGATCGCCGTCACGCTCCGCGCGGCGCCCCAGCCCGCGACCGGATGGGTGTAGGGCTCCTGCGAGAACGAGCCGCCGCTCTCGGGTCCGAACCCGCGGGCGGGCTGATCGGACGGCGAGGGGTCGGCTGGATGCGGCATCGTGAACTCCGAGGGTCGGAGGAGGATACCGGTCGCGGTCCGCGGCACGCAGGCACGATCCGCGTCGGGAACGGGTTTCGCCGTGCGGCGTGGAGGCGGAGATCAGACGTCGGCGGATTCGACTTGCCTCGAGTCGCGACGCCGTCGGCGAACGCAGGCCGCAGGCGATCGGCGTCTTCCCCCACGGATCGACTCGACGCGAGGAGCTTGGCGATCCGCGATCGCCGAGATCACCCCTTGACCGGCACGCACCAGCGGTAGTTGGGAATGGTCTCGAAGGCGTGGCCGAGCGACTCGGCGGCGTGCCAGGGCCAACGGGGATCGCGAAGCATGCCCTTGCCGACCGCCACGAGATCGGCGTCGCCATCGGCGAGGACCTGTTCCGCACGATGCGGGTCCTGCAACTCGCCGACCGCGATCGTGGTGATGCCGGTGCCGCGCTTCACGGCCGCGGCGAGCGGCACCTGGAAGCCCGGATGCACCTCGATCTTCGCGTTCGCGAAGTTGCCGCCGCTCGAGAGATGCGCGTAGTCGCAGCCGCGGCGCTTCAGTTCGTGGGCGTACGCGACGGAGTCCTCGACGGTCCATCCACCTTCGTCGTCGGCCCAGTCGGTGCCGCTGAAGCGCACGCCGAGCGGCATCGAGTCGGGCATCGCAGCCCGCATCGCGTCGAAGACCTCGAGCGGGAACCGCATGCGGCTCTCGCGCGAGCCGCCGTAGCGGTCCTCGCGACGATTGGTGAGGGGCGAGAGCGCGCTCGAGAGGAGGTATCCGTGGGCGGAGTGCAGTTCGACGAGGTCGAATCCCAGTCGAGCCGCGCGACGGGCCGAATCGGCGAACGCCTCGCGGATCTCCGCGAGGCCGGGCTCGTCGAGTTCGATCGCGACCGGGCCGTCGCCGCCGGACGGGATCGCCGACATGCCGATCGGCGCCCAACCGCCCTCGTCGGGCGTCACGTAGCCGCGTCGGGGAGCCTTGAAGGGACGGAAGCGAGACGCCTTCATGCCCGCATGGGCGAGTTGGATGCCGACCTTCGTCTCCGGCGCGACCGCGCGAAGCGTCTCGAGGACCTTCGCCAGCGCCTGCTCGTTCGAATCGCTCCAGAGCCCGAGGCAGTTCGGCGTGATGCGGCCTCGCGCCTCCACCGCGGTCGCCTCGAGGAGCAGCAGCCCCGGAGTTCCGCAGGCGAGCGAGCCCAGATGCACGTGATGCCACGCGGTCGCGTCGCCGTCGATCGCCTCGTACTGGCACATCGGCGCGACGACGATGCGGTTGGGAAGCGTCAGCGACCGAAGCGAGATCGGCTCGAACAGGCGCGGATTGGACATCGAACTCGCTCTTCCCTCCGGTCGCGTCACGGGCGCACTTCGACCGTGCTCTCGGGTTCGGTGAGCACCTCGTAGACGACCTCGACGTGCTCGGGCAGCAGTCGAACGCAGCCCATGCTCACGCTCTGCCCGATCGAACCGGGCTCGATGGTGCCGTGGATTCCGTATCCGTCGAAGAGGCGATCGCCGTCGGCGGAGGACGAAAGGCCGATCCAGTGCTCGCCGATCGGGTTCTTCGGATCGCCCGCCGCGAAGTACTCGCCGGTGCGCGGGTTGTACCACTCCGGATCGATCAGCTTGCTTCCCTTGCGAACCTTCGCGAGCCCCTCGGGCGTCGAGTTGAGTTCGCCAAGTCCGACCGGATAGCTCGCCACGAGCACCCGATCGCCGTTGTTGACGAGGAAGACGTCCATGCGGAAGTCCCGCTTGTGGACCACCGCGTGGAAGGTGCCCACCGGCAACTTGAGCCGCTGGTTCACCTGGATCGCACGGGGGTTCTTGATGCGGTTCATCCGCTGCACGAAGCGCCAGTCCGGTCCGCCGGCGAGTTCGCGCTTGGCGATGCGCTCGAGGCTGTCGCCGGGCTGCACGAGATAGATCCGCGAGAAGGGATCGTTCTGCACCGGCTCGGGCGAGAAGAGAAGCCGAGCGTTGATGCGCTCGAGCGTCTCGAGGGCGAGTCGCTCCTCCGCCGGCGAGAGCGATCCGGACACATACGCCTCGGTGAGCGCCGCGCGAGCCTCGACCGGATCCTGATCGGCGAGGGCGACCAGCGACGAGACGCGGCCGGTCCGCGCCGCGGAGGGATTGGTTCGGTCCGGAGCCGGGACGACCTCGGTCGCGGTGAGCACCGGCAGCACGGGGTCGGCCTTGGGCGCCGAGGGACGTTCGAGGGCCGTCGGCGTCTCGATCGGCGTCGGCGTCGGTTCGGCGATCGCCACCGACGGCTCGGTCGGGGCGGAAGCCGGCGGCGTGCGGCGGGGGTTCGGCTCGGCCGTCGAGGCGATCGGGGGCGTCGAGCGCGAACTCGACGCTCGGTCGAGGTCGCGCACATCGCGCGTCGGCGGCAGATCGGCGGTGGCGACCAGAAGCGGGTCGATGGCGGTCGAGTCCGACGGATCCGGGGCCGCGCCGCCCGAGGGCCAGAGAAGCCACGCCAGACCCGACACGCCGACGATCGCGATCGCCGCGAAGGGCCACCGTCGCGGGCGACGCCGGCGGGTGCGGCTCATCATGAATTGGCTTCGGGTCCCGGCGTTGATCGTCTGGCTCTGGAGGGCCATAGGCGTTTCCTCCGCGTCATGGCGCGTGCTGATGGACGGACTTCTCGACGGCCGTTGGAATCGGCGTTCGCAGCGACCGCGACACGTCGCCGGGGTGGTCCGGCGGCGGTCTCGACAGGGTACTCGCGGGATGTGGGCTCGGCGGGCGGCGAGGCGCCACCCGACAGATTGTCATAGGCCCGAGGGACCGATTTTCCGTACCCGTCCGCCCTCGGCGATCACCGCCTGCACACGATGGTCGTGGGACTCACGGGGCACCCGCTCGACCAACTGCCGCTCGAAGCAGACGCCGATCACGGCAGTGGCGGGAGAGAGTGCCGCAAGCAGTCGGTCGTAGAAGCCTCCGCCGCGGCCGAGGCGTCCTCCATCGGCATCGAAGGCCACGCCCGGCACCACCGCGAGATCGACGGTGCGTGGGTCGACGGCGGGCCCGGTGGGCGCGGGTACGCGCAACTCGTCGAGCGGCAGCTGGTCGAGCCGCTCGGCTCCGAGGGCGGCGAGTTCGATGGCGGGAGGATCGCGGCGCGATCGCGGCAGCAGGACCAGCCCGCCTCGAGCCTGGGCCGCCTCGATCGCGGGTCGAAGGTCGGGCTCGCTGCCGATCGGCACGTAGAAGAGGATCGAGCGGGCGTTCGCGTACTCCGGCTCCGCGCGGAGGGCCTCGACGATCCGCCGCGAGCCGTGGTCCCGTTCATCAGCGGTCATCGCCCGCAGGCGGTCGCGGATCTCGCGTCGAAGCCGCTCCTTCGAAGCGGATGCGGCAGCGGCGGGAGGGGTCTCGCCCGGGTGTTCGACGCTCACCCGGTCGGTCCTTGGCGGTCGCGGTCGGACTTGAGGATCGCCTGCCGGCGGGCTTCGAGACGGGCGGCCGCCTCGGCCTCGAAGCCTCGATCGGTCGGTTCGTAGTAGTGGCGAGCCTCGGGCAGGTAACGAGTCGTGCCGAGACCGTCGGGAGCCTCGTGCGGGCTTCGGTATCGCTCGGCATCCCGAGGATCCGATCGCGCGTCGAACCGGTCCCGCATGGCCTCGCCCGTTCGGTCGCGCAGTGGCGCGGGCACCTCGAGGGTCCGGCCCTGGGCGACCTCGGCCATGGCGGTCCAGATCGCTTGCGCGGTGGCGTTGCTCTTGGGAGCCTGGCACATGTAGAGGACCGCCTCGGCGAGGGTGAGCTGGCACTCGGGCATGCCGACCCGCTCGGTGATCGCCCACGCGGCGGCGGCGATCTCGAGCGCGTGCGGATCGGCGAGCCCGATGTCCTCGCTCGCGAGGATCGCGATCCGGCGGGCGACGATGCGAGGGTCCTCGCCGCCGGCGAGCAATCGGGCGAGCCAATGGATCGCGGCATCGGCGTCGGAGCCGCGCATCGACTTGATGAGGGCGCTCAGCAGGTCGTAGTGGGCGTCGCCGTCGCGGTCGTGGCGAAGTCGCGCGGATTGGAGCGAGGCCTCGATGTCGGCCAGCGAGATTCGAACGACGGTCGTCCCGGAGGCTCCGACTCGGTCGGCGGCATCGCGAGAGGAGCACGCGGCGATCTCGAGGGCGCCGAGGGCGCGGCGGGCGTCGCCGCCGCTTCGTTCCGCGAGCAGTTCGAGTGCGTTCTCCTCGATCTCGACCGATCGTCCCGGGAAGCCGCGGGGGTGCGCAATCGCGCGCTCGATCACCTCGCGGATCTCCGCCGAGCCGAGCGGCTTCACCTCCGCGAGCGCCGAGCGGCTGACGAGGGCGGCGTTCACCGCGAAGCCCGGATTCTCGGTGGTTGCGCCGATCAGCGAGAGCGTGCCGCGCTCGACGTCGGCCAGCAGCGAGTCCTGCTGCGCCTTCGAGAATCGATGAATCTCGTCGAGGAAGAGGACCGTGGGGCGTCCGGAGTCCTCGAGGCGTCGTCCAGCCTCGTCGATCAGTTCGCGGATCCGCGCCACGCCGATCATGGCGGCGTGGGCGGCCTCGAACTTCGCACCCACCGTTTCCGCGAGCACGCGTCCAAGGGTGGTCTTTCCCGTGCCTGGGGGGCCGTGAAGGATCAGCGAGCCGATCCGACCGGTCGAGACGAGGCGTCGCAGGAAGCCGCCTTGGCCGAGCAGATGGGTCTGTCCGACCACCTCGTCGAGGGCATGAGGCCTCACCCGCTCGGCCAGCGGTTCCGCTTCTCGACGACGATCGAGTCGGGCTTCCTGCCAAAGGTCCGGAGCGGAGGGCATGGGGGGATGCTACGAGGGGCGGCGACTGTTCCCATAACCCGCTTCGGGCGGTTTGCCCTCGACCTTCGTCGACCTTCGCGCTTCAATCGCCTTCCGGCTCAGCCCTCGCGGCGATCCGGTCGATCTGCCTTTGCGATTCGTTCCAGAGCGGATCGAGTCAGCCGTCGTCGGAGCCACCAGCCCATGTGCGGAATCGTCGCCTACATCGGACGCCGTCCAGCCCTTCCCGTCCTGCTCGAAGGGCTCAAGCGGCTCGAGTACCGGGGCTACGACTCCGCAGGCCTTGCGATCCTGAACGGTGAACTCAAGGCCGCCCGTGCGGTCGGACGCGTCTCCGCGCTCGAGAGCGTGGTCGAAGGGCAGGGTGGCTTCGGCGGCAGCCTCGGAATCGCCCACACTCGGTGGGCCACCCACGGCGGGGTGACGGAGATGAACGCGCACCCCCATCGCGACGACGCGAGACTCGGGCACGGCATCGCGATCATCCACAACGGAATCATCGAGAACTACGCGACGCTCAAGCGCTATCTCGAGGAGAAGGGCCACGTCTTCACCTCCGAGACCGACACCGAGGTCCTTGCCCACCTGATCGGAGAGCTCTACCGGGGCGATCTCGAGAAGGCGGTGCAGGCGGCGCTTCGCGAGGTCACCGGCGCCTACGCGATCGCGGGCGTCTGCGCGAAGGAGCCGGATGTGCTCGTCGTCGCCCG
>JBMSXH010000003.1:0-23701 GCA_049425445.1 Phycisphaerales bacterium
GAGAAGGCCTCCACGTCGACGGCGTCGATGTCCTTGGCTGCGGCGTCCACACAGGCCTTCAACGCGGCCAGCCTCGCGTCGAGCTCCGCGGCATAGTCCGGATCGAGTTCGGTCCGCACCCGTTCGAGCGTCTCGCCGGTCCACTTGGCGTCGAGCCCCGCGTTCACTCGAAGGTCGATGACGCGATGGCGGCGCATGTCCTCGCGGGCATGCGTGAAGGAGTCCTGCTCGATGCGCTCGACCTCCTCCGCGGTGAGCCCGTAGGTGGGCACCACCTGCACCGCGGCGCGAACTCCGCTCCGCACCTCGGCCGCGACCACGCCGAGCACGCCGTTGGCGTCGACGAGGAACTCGACCTCGATCTTCGGGATCCCGGCGGGCATCGGCGGCAATCCCCGAAGATCGAACGTGGCGAGGCTTCGGCAATCCGCGACGAGTTCCCGTTCGCCCTGCACCACGTGGATCCGCACGTTCCGCTGACCGTCGATCGAGGTCGAGAACCGTTCGATCGCGCGGGCGGGAATGGTGCTGTTCCGGACGAGCATCTTCGCGACGCCGCCGCCGGCGGTCTCGATGCCGAGCGAGAGCGGGAGCACGTCGAGCAGCAGCAGGTCGCGCCGCGATCCGGCGAGGATCGCGCCCTGCACCGAAGCCCCGAGCGCCACGACCTGATCCGGATCGAGGGCCGTGTACGGCGCGCGACCGAAGAACGCGCCGACGCGGCTTCGCACGAGCGGCATGCGGGTCGATCCTCCGACGAGCACGACCGCATCGATCTCCTCGAGTTCGACGCCCGCGTCGCGACGGCATCGCTCGCAGGCCTCGAGCGTGCGATCGACGAACGGCGCGGCGAGTGATTCGAGCAGGGCACGGGAGACCGGCTCGGTGAAGGATCCGCTCGGCAGTTCGATCTCCGCGACGACCTCCTCGACGTCGGAAAGAGCGATCTTGGCCCGCTCGGCGGCGAGACGCAGGATCTGTCGGGCCTGCGGCGATCGGGCGGCGTCGGCCCCGAGCCGCGCTTCCGCGGCTTCCGCGAGCCTCGCCGAGAGGGAGGCATCGAGATCGTCCCCGCCGAGGTGCGTGTCGCCAGCGGTGGCCAGCACCTGAAAGATCCGATCCTCGGCCTCCTCGCCCTCGGCGTCGGCGACGAGCCGCAGGATCGAGATGTCGAAGGTCCCGCCACCGAAGTCGTAGACCGCGACGGTGGCCGCGCCATCGCGGCGAGTGGTGCCGAGGCCGTAGGCGAGCGCGGCCGCGGTCGGTTCGTTCACGATGCGAAGGACCTCGAGCCCCGCAAGGCGGCCGGCGTCGCGAGTGGCCTGTCGCTGGGCATCGTCGAAGTAGGCCGGCACCGTGATCACCGCACGGCGGACGTCCTGCCCGAGCCGCTCCGCGGCGATCTCGCGAAGGCGTCGGAGGTAGAGCGCGGAGATCTCCTGCGGCGTGCGGACCGACGCGCCCTCGCCGACGCAGGCGAGTCCGCGCGGACCGGCCACGACGGGGTAGGGCAGCCGCGTGGCCTCCTCGGCGACGTCGGCGAGGCTTCGCCCCATCAGCCGCTTGACGCTGAACACCGTCGCCTGCGGATGAGCGCCCGCCTCGGCTCTCGCGGCCTCGCCGACGATGGGAGCCGATCCCGCCACGAGCCTCGCGACGGAGGGCAGCAGCACTCGGCCGGACTCGTCCGCGAGCACCCGCGGCCCGGCCTCGTCGCACACCGCGACGAGCGAATGCGTGGTGCCCAGATCGATGCCCAGGACGAGGCCCCGGACGAGGCCCGGGTCGGGCGGTGCGGCGTGGGCGGCGACTGGATCGGAAGCGGACATGGAGCGGCGGATGGTAGAGGTCGGGGCTTCGCTGGTCGGTCGGCGCCGGACTCGCTCGCCTCCAGAAGCGGTCGAGGAGAATTGTCGCGCGTCGAAGTGCCGGTGCCCGGTACACTTCGCGGTTCTGCGAAGACGGTCGCGTTCGCCGCGGCGTCGGTCCGCCTCGTCTTGCCGTCTCGCCCGCACCCTTCGGGAATCCCTCGGACAATCTCCGCCCGCTCCGCTCGACCTCCGAGCGCCGCGGTCGGAGTCGTGCCGTTGCCTGCCGCCACGATTCCCATTCGCCTTCGCACCTCTTCCGGGAACAGGACCCACTCATGAGCCAGGCGACCACCTCCTCCGGCGTCGGATCCTCTGGACAGCCCAACGGGACCCCGATGGCCGACGTCAAGCCCGACGGCAAGGCGCGCCCCGCGCGGAGCGGCATCGGTCCCGCGTGGACCATCGAGGATGCCGCGGAGCTCTATCAGATCCGGGGTTGGGGCAAGGGCTTCTTCGACGTCAGCCCGGACGGCCATGTGGTGGTGCGGCCGAACCGCGATCCGGCGCGGCAGATCGATCTGCACGAGGTCGTGGCGGGCGTGCGCGAGCGGGGCTTCGGAACGCCCGTCCTCATCCACTTCGGCGACCTGCTCAAGCAGCGGCTGCAGGACCTCCACGACGCCTTCGCGGTCGCGATCCGCGACAACGGCTATCGCGGCGAGTACAGCGCGGTCTATCCGATCAAGGTGAACCAGCAGCGTCGGATCGTCGAGGAGATCCGCCACTACGGCGAGCCGCTCGGATTCGGCCTCGAGGTCGGATCGAAGCCCGAACTGCTCGCGGTGCTCGGCCTCACCGGCGATCGCCCCGACCGGCTGATCGTCTGCAACGGCTTCAAGGAGGAGCGCTACATCGAGTTCACGGCGCTCGCCGCGAAGCTCGGCCGCACGATCATCCCGGTGATCGAGAACCTCGCCGAGCTCCGCATGATCCTCGAGAGCTCGGAGCGGCTCTCGGTGCGGCCGCGGATCGGCGTGCGCGTGAACCTGTCGACCTCGGGCGTGGGACGCTGGCGGCACTCGAGCGGCGTCAAGGCGAAGTTCGGCCTTTCGCTGCCGGAGGTGATCGAGGTGGTCGAGCTCCTCAAGGCCCGCGGCATGGCCGACTGCCTGCAGCTTCTCCACTGCCACATGGGAAGCCAGATCCACGACATCCGTCAGGTCAGCACCGGCGTCAACGAACTCGCCCGCATCTACGTCGAGATGGTCCGCATGGGCGCGGGCATGAAGTATCTCGACGTCGGCGGCGGACTCGGCATCGACTACGACGGCAGCCAGACCAACTTCGAGTTCTCGACCAACTACACGCTCGCGGAGTACGCCAGCAACGTCATCTACCGCATCCAGTCGGTCTGCGACGAGGCCGGGGTCGACCACCCCACGATCGTGACCGAGAGCGGCAGGGCGATGTCGGCGCAGCAGAGCGTGCTCGTCTTCGACGTGGTCGGCGCCAACCGGCTCGATCGGTTCACGGTCCCGGCGAACATCGAGTCGCTCGTGGCGCCCGACCAGGAGCCGCCGCGGCCGCTCATCGACCTGCACGACGCGTGGCACGGGGTGACGGAGCGACGCCTCCTCGAGTGCTACCACGACGCCCTGCAGGCCCGCGACGAGGCGCTCTCGCTCTTCAGCCTCGGCTACATGAGCCTCGAGCACCGCGCCCTCGCGGACCGGCTCTTCTGGGCGACCTGCCTGAAGATCCGCGAGAAGGTGCGTCACATGGACGACGCGCCGGAGGAACTGCAGGATCTGCTGGCGACCCTGACCGACACCTACTTCTGCAACCTGTCGATCTTCCAGTCGCTGCCGGACATCTGGGCGATCCGCCAGCTGTTCCCGATCATGCCGATCCATCGCCTCGGCGAGCAGCCGATGCGTCACGCGACGCTCGCGGACCTCACCTGCGACTCCGACGGCAAGATCGACCGCTTCGTCGACCATCACGACATCAAGAAGGCCCTGCCGCTGCACGACCTCCGGGATGGCGAGCAGTACCTCGTGGGCGCGTTCCTCGTGGGCGCGTACCAGGAGACGCTCGGCGACCTGCACAACCTCTTCGGCGACACCCACGTCGTCCACGTCAAGCTCGACGAGAACGGCCAGTGGTGGATCGACGAGATCGTCGAGGGCGACACCGTCCGCGAGGTGCTCCAGTACGTCCACTACGACGGCTCGCGGCTGCTCGCGGACATCCGCCGCGAGTGCGAGAAGGCGGTGCGGACCAAGGCGATGAGCGTGGGCGAGAGCCAGGCGCTGCTTCGGGAGTACGAGCGGGGCCTCTCCGGCTACACCTACCTCGAGTGCGACGACGCGGCGCTCGACTAAGGTCCGCGGAACATCGCGACCTGTGCCCCGAGACGCGATCTTCGCCGGTTCTCGGTCTCGCGCTGAATCTCCGCGTCTCGCGGTTCGATTCATCGGCTCCGCTCGTTTCCAGCCATGCGCACCACGACCTTCGACGAGTTCGTCTCGCTCTCCCGCCGCGGCACGTTCGTGCCGGTGGTCCGCGAGGTCCCTGCGGATCTGCTGACGCCGGTCTCCGCCTTCCTGCGGATCGCGGAACGATCCGAGCACGCGTTCCTCTTCGAGAGCGTGGAGGGCGGTGAACGGGTCGCCCGCTACTCCTTCCTCGGCAAGGATCCGTTCCTGATCCTCCGCGCGACCCGCGACGGTCGGGCGATCCTCGAGGAAGGCGGCGTGCGCTCGATGTCGGAGAAGGGGCCGATCGAGACCCTGCGCGATCTGATGGGCCGGTACCGCGCCCCGTTCGTGCCGGGGCTGCCGCGGTTCACCGGCGGCGCGGTCGGATCGTTCGCCTACGAATCGGTCCGATGGTTCGAGCCGACGGTGCCGGTGGCGGGGGCGGTCGAGGACCCGGACGCCGAGGATGCGGTCCTCATGCTCTTCGACACGGTGCTCGCGTTCGACCACGTGCAGCACCGAATCCTGATCATCTCGAACGCCCGCCTGCGAGGGGGCGAGGATCTGCGAAGCCTCTACGACGGCGCCTGCGCGAAGATCGACTCCCTCGAGCGCGAACTCGAGCGCGAACTCTCGGTGCCGCGCGGCGTTGGCGGATCGTCGCCGGAGTTCCGCTCGAACTTCGAGCCCGAGTCCTTCGAGGCGGCGGTTCGCGCGATCAAGGAGCACATCGCCGCCGGCGACGTCTACCAGACCGTCGTCTCCCAGCGGTTCGAGGCTCGGATCGAGGCCGATCCCTTCTCCGTCTACCGCGCGCTGCGTCGCGTCAATCCATCGCCGTACATGTTCTTCCTGCGGGAGGGCGGTCGAAGCATCGTGGGTGCGTCTCCCGAGATGCTCGTGCGGGTCGAGGGCGACCGCATCCAGACCCATCCGATCGCGGGCACCCGGCCGCGCGGGGCCACCGAGGAGGAGGACCTGCGTCTCGCGGAGGAGCTCAAGCGCAGCGAGAAGGAGCGGGCCGAGCACGTGATGCTCGTCGATCTCGGACGAAACGACGTGGGTCGCGTGTCGGCGCCAGGCACGGTGAGGGTGCCCACCTTCATGAGCCTCGAGCGCTACAGCCATGTGATGCACCTCGTCTCGGTCGTCGAGGGAAGGCTCGCTCCCGACCACGATCGCCTCGACGCGTTCGCGTCGTGCTTCCCGGCGGGCACGGTCTCGGGCGCTCCGAAGGTGCGCTCGATGCAGCTGATCGCCGAACTCGAACCGGGGCCGCGCGGCCTCTACGCCGGCGCGGTCGGCTATCTCGACTTCGCGGGCAACCTCGACTTCTGCATCGCGATCCGCACCGTCGTCATCGAGGGCGGCATCGCCCGGGTGCAGGCGGGCGCGGGCGTGGTCGCCGACAGCGATCCGGCCGCCGAACGGCAGGAGACCCGCGACAAGGCGAGCGCCATGATGCGGGCGATCGAACTCGCCTCGAAGGGTCTGTGAGGAGGCTCGCGATGGTGCTCCTCCTCGACAACTACGACTCCTTCACCTTCAACCTCGTGCAGTGCCTCGCGGAGCTCGGCGCCTCGGTCGAGGTGCGCCGCAACGACGCGATCACCGTGGAGGAGGCGATCGCCATGGGCCCGCAGCGGCTGGTGATCTCGCCCGGCCCCGGGCGGCCAGCGGAGGCCGGAATCTCGATCGAACTGATGCGCGGCCTCGCGGGACGCTGCCCGATCCTCGGCGTGTGCCTCGGGCACCAGGCGATCGGCGAACTGTTCGGGGGTCGCGTGGTGCGGGCGCCCGCGCCGCGACACGGCAAGACCTCGCCGATCGAGCACGATGGCCGCGGGCTCTTCGCGGGCCTGCCTTCCGCGCTCGAGGTCGGCCGCTACCACTCGCTGGTGGTCGAGGAGTCGACGTGGCCCGCCGAACTCGAGATCGCCGCCCGTTCGGCGGACGACGGGCTGGTGATGGGCCTTCGACATCGGAGCCTGTCGATCCATGGCGTCCAGTTCCATCCCGAGTCGATCCTGACCAAGGAGGGTCGAGCCATCCTCCGCAACTTCCTGGCGCTCCCCGCCACGGGATCGAACCCGTGAACACCCCGGAAGTCATCGAGCAGCTCCGTCGGCGGGAGGACCTCGATCGCGGTGTCGCCGCCGCCCTCATGGACGCGATCATCCGCGGCGAGATCGGCCCTGCGACGCTCGGGGCCATCCTGATCGCGCTCTCGATGAAGGGCGAGCGAGCGGAGGAGCTTGCAGGCTTCGCCGAAGCCATGCGACGACAGGCGATCGATCCGGCGATCGATCCGGCTCGGCATTCCAACCTCATCGACACCTGCGGCACCGGCGGGGATCGTTCGGGAACCTTCAACATCTCGACCGCCTCCGCGATCGTGGTGGCCGCCTGCGGCGTGCCGGTGGTGAAGGCGGGCAACCGCTCGGTCTCGAGCCGCTGCGGCAGCGCCGACGTGCTCGAAGTGCTCGGCATCGAGGTCTCCGCGACCCCCGAGGCTGCACGCCGTTCCCTCGACGAGGCGAGCATCACGTTCCTCTTCGCGCAGGCGTTTCATCCAGCCGTCAAGCACGTGGCGCCGGTGCGACGCGAACTCGGCGTTCCGACCGCCTTCAATCTGATCGGGCCGCTTTCGAATCCGGCGCGGCCGCGACGGCAGGTGATCGGCGTGCCTCGTCCGGAACTGACGGAGCTGCTCGCCCACGCCTCGCTCATGCTCGGAAGCGAGCGGGTCTGGGTCGTCCACGGCACCGACGGCCTCGACGAGATCTCGACCACCGGACGCACGCGGATCTCCGAGGGACTCGCCGACTCTCGCGGCGGGCCCGGCACGGTGCGGACCTTCGACCTGCACCCCGAGGAGGTCGGGCTGCCGCTGGCGCAGGCTTCGGACCTGCTCGGCGGCGACGCCGAGGTCAACGCCGCGATCATCCGCCGCGTGATCGAAGGAGCCGGCGGCGCGCCGCGCGACATCGTGTGCCTGAACGCCGCGGCGGCGCTGCTCGTCGCCGGCGTGGTCGCGTCGCTCCCGGAGGGACTTGCCCGCGCTGCGGCCGCGATCGACGAAGGACGCGCCGCGGAGACGCTGGTGCGCTTTCGGGCCGCGTCGGGGCGTCCATCGTGAACGCGCCGATCCGCGAAGTCCCGGGCGTGCTCGGAAGGATCTGCGGCGCGGTCCGCACGCGACTCGCCGAGACGGCGTCTCGGCGACAGGGGCGCGACTTCGAGGCTCGCGTCGCGGCGGCGCGTCCGCGCGGGGATCGATTTCAGGCAGCGCTGGCCGGCAGCGGCGCCAACCTGATCGCCGAGTGCAAGCGGACCTCGCCATCCCGCGGCCGTCTCTGCGAGCGGTACGACCCGGCGGATCTTGCGCGGGCCTACGCGCGAGGCGGCGCGGCGGCGATCTCGGTGCTCACCGAGCCGGACTTCTTCGAGGGATCTCTCGAGCATCTCGAGCAGGTGCGAGAGGCGGTCGACCTTCCCGTCCTGCGCAAGGACTTCATGCTCGAGCCGGTGCAGATCGACGAGGCCAGAGCGTGCGGCGCCGATGCGGTGCTGCTCATCGTGGCGGCGCTCGACGACCCGACGCTGGCTCGTCTGCACCAACACGCCCACTCGTCCGGCCTCGCGGTGCTCGTCGAGGTGCACGACGCCGAGGAGCTCGCGCGGGCGATCGACTGCGGGGCGTCGATCATCGGCGTCAACAACCGGGATCTGCGGACCCTCGCGACGAATTCGGACACCGCGCGGCGCCTCGCGGCGTCGATCCCCGCCAGCGCGGTCGCGGTCTGCGAGAGCGGGATCTCCACGCCGGCCGCGGTCCGCGAGTTCATGGCGATCGGCTACCGGGGATTCCTCGTCGGCGAACACCTGATGCGAAGCGGCGATCCCGAGGCCTCGCTGCGGGCCTTGCGGGGGGAGGGTCGGTGAGCGTGCCCTTCAAGATCTGCGGGATCACGCGCGAGGAGGACGCCCTCTGCGCGGCCGACGCCGGCGCGTGGGCGGTGGGGTTCGTGCTGTTCCCTTCGAGCCCGCGCGCGGTCACGCTCGAGCGAGCGGCCGAGATCGCCGCCGTCCTGCCACCCTTCGTGGCGGCGGTGCCGGTGCTCGTCGATCCGTCGACGAGCGAGGCCTTCGAGGCCGCCGAGGCGTTGCGCACCTCGATCGTGCAGTTGCACGGGAGCAAGGTGCCCTCGGTCGAGTCCCTCGCCTCGCTGCGGGTGATTCGGGCCGCGACGCTCGACTCGGCGGCGATGGTGCCCTCGCCGTGGACGCTCCTGCTCGATGCGGCCGATCCCAAGGCCCACGGAGGCACCGGTCGCACCATCGACTGGAACGCCGCCGCCGCGATCGCCGCCACCCGCCGGACGATCCTCGCGGGCGGGCTGCGGCGGGAGAACGTGGCCGAGGCGATTGCGATCGCCAGGCCCGCCGCGATCGATCTCGCGTCGGGGGTGGAGTCGTCGCCGGGCATCAAGGACCACCAGGCGATCCGAGCGCTCGCGCAGGCGGTCCGCGGGGGAGGCGAACTCCGATGAGCGACTCTCCGATCGATCCGAGGTCGTGGTTCGGTCGCCGAGATCCGGACGCTCGCGGCTACTTCGGCGAGTTCGGCGGACGCTTCGTCCCCGAGACGCTCGTGGCACCGCTCGAGGAACTCGAGCGCCGCTACTTCGAGCTTCGTCACGATGCGGGGTTCGTCGGCGAGTTCGATCGCCTGCTCCGCGAGTTCGTGGGCCGGCCCACGCCGCTCACCGAGGCGACCCGCTTCGCGGCGGCCTGCGGCGGGGCGAGGATCTTCCTGAAGCGCGAGGACCTCGCGCACACCGGCGCCCACAAGATCAACAACGCCCTCGGCCAGGCGCTGCTCGCGAAGCGCATGGGCAAGCGCCGCATCGTCGCGGAGACCGGCGCCGGCCAGCACGGGGTGGCGAGCGCGACCGTGTGTGCGCTGCTCGGACTCGAGTGCCGGGTCTACATGGGTGTCGACGACATGGAGCGGCAGGCGCTGAACGTCTTCCGCATGCGGCTGCTCGGCGCGGAGGTGTTCGGCGTCGATTCGGGAAGCCGCACCCTGAAGGACGCGATCAACGAGGCGATGCGGGACTGGGTCTCGCGAATCGAGGACACCGCCTATCTGCTCGGCTCGGCGCTGGGGCCTCATCCCTACCCGCTCATGGTGCGGGAGTTCCAAAGCGTGATCGGACGCGAGGCGCGAGGGCAGATCCACGCCGCGATCGGACGCGATCCGGATGCGGTCGTCGCGTGCATCGGCGGCGGCAGCAACGCGATCGGGCTCTTCGACCCGTTCATCGAACACGAGTCGGTGCGGCTCATCGGCGTCGAGGCGGGCGGCGAGGCGATCGAGCCCGGTCGGCACGCCGCGAGATTCGCCGGCGGCACACCCGGTGTTCTGCAGGGCACTCGCACGCTCGTCCTGCAGGACGAGCACGGCAACATCGGTTCCACCCACTCGGTCTCGGCGGGCCTCGACTACGCGGCGGTCGGTCCGGAGCACGCCATGCTCGCCGCGCGCGGCCGATGCGAGTACGCCCATGCGAGCGATGCCGAGGCGCTCGCGGCGTTTCGGGATCTGGCGCGGCTCGAGGGGCTCGTGCCTGCGCTCGAGACCGCGCACGGCATCGCGCACGCTCGCAAGGTGGCGGCGGAACTCGGTCCCGGCGGCGTGGTGCTCGTCAACCTCTCCGGGCGTGGCGACAAGGACGTCGAGTCGGTCGCGCGGCGCTTCCCGGAACTGGGAGCCGCGCCATGAGCGGCGCCGGACGAATCGCCGAGCGTTTCGCCGTGCTGCGTCGCGAGTCGCGCGGCGGCTTCGTGGCCTACCTCACCGCGGGCGACCCGCATCCGTCGCGGACCGCCTCGCTCGTCGAGGCGCTCGATCGCGGCGGGGCGGACGTGATCGAACTCGGCGTGCCCTTCTCCGACCCGCTCGCGGACGGCCCCGTGATCCAGCGCGCGAGCGAACGTGCCCTCGCGGCCGGCGCCACGCTCGGACGCGTGCTCGAGTCGGTCTGCGAGGTACGTCCGCGCGTCGACGCCGGCATCGTCCTCTTCAGCTACGCCAATCCGATCCTCGCCTACGGAGCGCCGCGCTTTCTCGCCGACGCCTCGGCGGCGGGCGTCGACGGGCTGCTCGTGCTCGATCTTCCGCCCGAGGAGATGGGCGACTTCCGCGAAGGCCTGATCGCCCACGGTCTCGATCCGATCTTCCTGATCGCGCCGACGAGTTCGGAGGCGAGGATCAGGCAGGCCGCCGCGCTTGGCCGCGGCTTCCTGTACGGGATCTCGAGGCTCGGGGTGACGGGCATGCGGCAGGAGGTGGGCGACGCCGCGGCGGAACTGGCGACGCGGGTGAAGGCGATCACCGAGATGCCGCTGGCGCTCGGGTTCGGGGTGTCGGAGCCGGATCACGTGCGGGCGTTCCAGCGGATCGCCGATGCGGCGGTGGTCGGTTCGCGTCTCGTCGATGCGGTGGCTCGGCACGGCCACGAGCCGGATCTTCCCGATCGGATCGAGGCGATGGTGCGATGGCTTCGTGGATGCGGCGAGAAGCCCCAGGAGTGACCCGATGCTGGTGGTGATGCGAGAAGGCGCCGAGGAGGCGCAGGTCGAACAGGTTGCCAGGCGCCTCGAGGAACTCGGGCTCTCGGTGCATCGCTCGAGCGGCGCCGGAAGGGTGGTCCTCGGAGCGGTGGGACCGGCCGAGGTCGATCCGCGCACCATCGAACTGCTCGAAGGCGTGGCCGAGGTGATGCGGATCTCCGAGCCCTACAAGCTCGCAAGCCGGCGGTTCCGTCCCTCCGACACGGTGTTCTCGCTGGGCAAGGGGGCGGCGGAAGGCCTTCGGCTCGGCGGCGACGAAGTGGTGGTGGTCGCGGGGCCGTGTTCGGCGGAGAGCCGAGATCAGGTGAATCGGACCGCGGTGGCCTGCCGCCGCGCCGGCGCGAAGCTCTATCGAGGCGGCGCCTTCAAGCCCCGCAGCAGCCCGTACAGCTTCCAGGGACTCGGCGAGGATGGGCTCGCGATGCTGCGCGATGCGGCGAGCGATCAGGGGATGGCGCTCGTCACCGAGGTGATGGATCTCTCGCAGATCGCCCTGATCGAGCGGTACGCCGACATCCTGCAGGTCGGCGCGCGGAACATGCAGAACTTCACGCTGCTCAAGGAGCTCGGTCGCACCCGCACCCCGGTGCTGCTCAAGCGCGGCATCTCCGCGACCATCGAGGAGTGGCTGCTGTCGGCGGAGTACATCCTCTCCGGCGGCAACGATCGAGTGATCCTCTGCGAGCGTGGCATCCGCACCTTCGAGAGCGCCACCCGCAACACCCTCGACATCTCGGCGATTCCGGTCGTCAAGCAGATGAGCCATCTGCCGGTCTTCGTCGATCCAAGCCACGGCACCGGCCGGCGAGACAAGGTCGCGGCCATGGCCCGTGCGGCGGTCGCGGCGGGCGCGGACGGCCTGCTCATCGAAGTGCACCACGACCCCGATCGGGCGATGAGCGACGGCCCGCAGTCGCTGTATCCGAACCAGTTCGAGCAGTTGATGGCGGAACTGCGCATCATCGCCCCGGCGATCGGGCGATCGATCTGCGTGGAGCGCGAACGGCGAAGCGGCTGGGGTCGCTGAGCGAGGTTCACGCGACCTATCGTGGCGGCATGCCGATCCATGCCACGGGACTCTTCGCGACGCTGATCGTCCTGGCCTCGTCCGCCTCCGCCGACCTCGTGGTGCGGTATCACCGGCCGGACGGCCGCTACGAAGGCTGGAACCTCTGGGCGTGGCCCGAGGGTGGGCAGGGTCGGGCCCATCGATTCACCGACGTCGACGAGTTCGGAGCGGTGGCGAGGATCGCCTTCGACGAGGACGTTGCGCGTGCGGGCTTCATCGTGCGGCGGGGCGAGTGGGAGCGGAAGGACATCGACTTCGATCGCTTCGTCGACCTCTCGCCTTCGGGCGACACCGAGATCTGGCTGCTTGCGGGCGATCCGGCGGTGCATCGCCGCGCGGACGACATCGATCGCTCGCTGCGGGTGCGATCGGCCTTTCTCGACACGCGCGATCGAGTCGTGCTGGCGACGACCTCGCCGCTCGATTCCTCGATGCAGGCGGCGATCTCGGCACGACTTCATCGCCCCGGAGGCGTCGAGGCGCTCGCGATCGAATCGGTCGAGGCGATCGAGCGCGGCGACACCGAGTGGCCGCTGGTCGAGGTGGTCCTGAGCGGTCCGGTGGCGGCTGCCGACGTGGGACGCGTTCGAATCGAGGTCCCTGGCATCGCCGAGGTGCCGGTGATCGCCCGCGAGGTGCTCGACGACCCGGAGTTCTTCGCCTTCGAGGAGGCCTTCGGCGCGATCTGTACGCCTGAATCGACGCGCTTCGCGACGTGGTCGCCGGTCGCGGAGTCGGTGACGCTGCTGTTGGACGGCCCGGACGGGGCGATCTCGGAGATTCCTCTGACGCGCGGTGAACGCGGCACATGGTCGGCCGAGATCCCCGGCGATCGGCATGGAGTCCGCTATCGCTACCGCTTCGAGCACTACGGACGCGTCGACGAGGCGCCCGACATCCACGCCTTCGCTTCGCAGCCCGACGAGCAGTGGTCGATCGTGGCGGATCTCTCGCGCCTCGCTCCGGATGGATGGGGTGGCGTTCCAGCGCCCACGATCGCGCAGCCGACCGACGAGGTGATCTACGAGATCCACGTGCGGGACTTCTCGATCGCCGATGAGGACTGTCCCCCGGAACGTCGCGGAACCTACCTCGGGCTGGTCGAGGGCAGCGACGGCGAGACCGCCACCGGCGACCGCGACGGCGTCTCGTCCGGACTCGACCACCTCGTCGATCTTGGGATCACGGCGGTGCATCTCATGCCGGTGCACGACTTCAGTGCCGCGATCGACGAATACAACTGGGGCTACTGGACCGCGTTCTTCAATGTGCCCGAGGCGAACTACGCCAGCGACCCTCAGGACTCGCTGGCGGCGATCGAGGAACTTCGCACCGCGGTGCACGGGCTGCATGAGGCCGGGATCCGGGTGATTCTCGACGTCGTCTACAACCACACCAGTTCGAGCGGCGTGCACTCGCCCTTCGAGCGGACCGTGCCCGGCTTCTGGTTCCGCACGACGAGCGACGGCACCCTGACCAACGACGCCGGGTGCGGCAACAGCGTCGCCGACGAGCGGGCCATGGTCCGCGAGTACCTCCTCGACTCGATGGAGTTCTGGCTGCGGCGATATCGCGTCGACGGCTTCCGCATCGATCTGCTCGGCACGCACACGCCCGAGACCGCCGCGGCGATCGTCGAACGGGTTCGCGGCGTTCGTCCCGATGCGACCCTCTACGGCGAACCGTGGACCGGGGGGGGACCGATCCGCTTCGGCAAGGGCAGCCAGCGCGGCATGCGCCTCGCGGTCTTCAACGACCACTTCCGGAACGCGCTGCGCGGCGATCTCGACGGCGAGGCCTCGGGCTTCGCCAACGGGCCTGGCGGCGACCGGGCGGCGGTCCTTCGCGGCGCGATGGGGGCGATCGACGACTTCGCCCGCGAGCCGATCGAGACGGTGAACTACGTCTCGGCGCACGACAACCTGTCGCTGCTCGACAAGATCGCGAGGGCGGCGCCGGACGCCGATTCGTCCACGGTCGCCGCGATGCAGAAGCTCTCCCTCGGGCTGGTGCTCGTCGCCCAAGGCATTCCCTTCCTCGAGGGCGGCAGCGAGATCTGCCGGACCAAGGGTGGCGACCACAACAGCTACGTCTCGGGCGACTCGGTGAACCGGTTCGACTGGCCGCGCAAGTCGGAGTGCCGGGAGGTGGAGGACTACGTCCGCGGGCTGATCGCCTTCCGCAGGGCGCATCCGGCGCTGCGCATGACCGACGACGCGATGGTGCGCCGTTCGCTCCGGCCGCTTCCGGCAGACGACGTGCTCGCGTGGCGTCTCGACGGCCGGCCCAGCGGCGACGATCTTCGCGAGATCGTGATCGCGGCCAACGGCGAGGAGGCGCCCCGGCGATTCGAACTGCCGCCGGGAACATGGCGCGTCTTCGCCAACGCCGGCCGCGCGTCGGCGGAGGCGATCGGCGAGGCGAGCGGCGTGGTGATCCTGCCGCCGTACTCGATGCTCGTGGTGGGACGATGAGGCTTGCCGGCCGCGACGCGACGTCGAGCGACGCACGCGACGAGCCCGTGACGTGACCGAGCCCTACCTCGCCGTGCGTTGCTCGTCGACGGTCATCCAGGCCGGCTCGGTCGACGCGCCGTCGAGCGCCGCCTCGACCTCGGGGATCGGAGGCAGGTCGAGGTCGGCCGCCTCGCCGCGATCGATCGCCGCGTTGGGCTCGTTCATGAGAAGCCGCAGGAACGACTGGCTCAGCCAGAGGTAGAGCGGGATCGGGCAGACCAGCCGCGAGGCCGCCGACGCGGCGAGGGCCGCAGGCCCGAGGATCAGCAGCAGGCTCCAGCCGCCGGTCATCTCGGCGCAGATGACCGCGGCGGTGATCGGGCTCTGCGTCACGCCGCCGAAGTAGGCGGCCATCATCACGAGGATGAGGAGTCGGGCGTCGATCGTGCCAATCACGCCTTCGAGCGGCGCATGCAGCACGTGGCCGATCCCGGCCCCGACCGTGAGGCTCGGATCGAAGAGGCCGCCCGGCACGCCGCTCGCGAGGCACGCCCAGCTTCCGAGCGCCTTGGGCAGCGAGAACCACGATGGCGGATCGAACTCGCCGTGCAGCATCCGCAGGGTCTGCCCATGTCCGGAACCCATGCTGAGTCCGCCGGAGGCCAGCATCACGATCGAGAGGATCAGGCCGAGCCCGATCCCGAAGATCCAGACGCTCTGTCGGCGCCTCGCCATGGTTTGTCCGACGAACGACGCGCTTCGCGCCACCGCGACCGCGAAGAGGCCGCCGAGGATCCCGGCGGGGATCGCGAGAACGAGCAGCGCCGCGGCCTGACCGAAGAAGTTCGAGTCGGCGAGCGGAAGCGGTGGGGCGATCGGCCCGTAGAACATCGCGTCGTCGTAGGAGCGGATGAGCACGCCCGGCTCGCCGCCGAGGTTGGGAACGAACCAGCCCACCGCGAAGACCGCCGCGGTCGAGAGCAGCGCCGATCTGAACAGCAGCGGCGCGTCGGCCTTGTTGAAGCGGCGGGACATCTCCTCGATCGCGAAGATCAGGCCGGCGATCGGAGTGTTGAATGCCGCGGCGATTCCGGCGGCACCGGCGGCGGTCAGCAGTCCGGTGCGAGCCCAGTTGCGCGGCATCGGCACGCGGGTCCACAGGAGCCAGAACAGGCACGCGGCCAGATGCACGGTCGGCCCTTCGCGGCCGATGGTGAGACCCGCGAGGATCCCGACGATGAGCAGCAGGCTCTTGCCGAAGGCGAGCCAACCGCTCAGGACGCGCCCGCGGGCGGGACCGGGCTGGATCGCGACCGCCGCCATCGCCTGCGGAATGCCGGTGCCGTTGGCGTTCACGAACACGCGCTGCACGAGCACCATGCCCGCGGTGATGGCGCCGGTGACGCCGAGGGCGCCGAGCGTCCAGCGCACCCAGGGAGCCGGCGCGAAGCCGGCGAGATCGTGTTCCCCGCGAAGGAAGCCGATCCACGCATCGCCCCACGGTTCGACCATCTTCAGGAAGCCGCCCGCGACTCCCGCGAGAAGCGCCGCGGCGCAGGTGGCGGTCACCGCGAGGGTGACGAGCCCGAGGGATGGACGGTCGGGTGCTTCGGGCTTCATTCGGTCGACGACTCCAGGGCGGCGGGTCGCGATGCCGCGAGCGCGTCGCGAAGGCGAACCAGATTCTGCTCCATCGTCTCGATGAAGTCGCGTTCGCCATCGGCCGTCCCGCCAGGCTCGAAGACGACCACGCGGAGGCCCATCGCCTCCATCCGCGCGCTCGTGGCGGGCGTCGGTTCGTCTTCCCAGAGCATGAGCGTGGCGCCCCGCTTCGACTGCAGCGATGCGAGTTCGGCGAAGGCCGCATCGTCGGGCTCGTCCTCGGGTTCCCAGTGGACGCTCTCGATCGAGAGCCCGTAGGCGTTGGCGAGGAATGGATAGACCGGATGCGATGCGAGCAGCGGCGGCGCGTCGCGGAGCGCCTCGCGGAAGCGCTCGTGGAGCGATGCGAGTTCGGCGTCGAGGCTTCGCCATCGGGCGTCGATCTCGGGCTCGGCCGCGGGATCGAGCCGCGCGATCGCGTCGCGGACGGCCCGGGCCTGCAACCGCGCAATGCCCAGATCGAGCCACGCCTGCGCGGCGGTGGCCCCGTGGGCGTGCTCGGCTCCGCCGCCGTGGGAGTGCCGCACGCCGGCGACCTCCGCCGGGAAGCGGCTGCGGGCGTTGGCGGTGGTGTCGATGGTGCGGCGTGCCGGCAACGTGATCGCCTCGCCCCAAGGTCCGGCTCCGGTCCCTTGCAGCAGGATGAGCGGAGCCTGCTGGACGCGGGCGATCGTCTCGGCGTCGGGCATCCAGTCCTGCGGGTCCTCGCCGCGTGGAACCGGATTCTCGACGGCGACGAGTCCCTCGGCGAGTCGCGTCGCGAAGGTCTCGAGGGGCAGGTTCACCGCGACGATCGCCTCGGACGTCGCCGGCGTCGCGTCGGCGTCTCGACGCTCGCTGCAGCCTGCGGCCCCGAGGATCGAGGACAGCACCAGCGCGAGGTGGCTCGTGCGGGTTCGAGTCATCGGCGCGGCGTGTCTCCGGTGCGGACGCGAGTGTCGATCCCGATCGACCGTCGAGCGGGAGCCGAACCGGGGGGCGATGCTATCGCGACCGAGCCAAGGTGACGATCGAGGAGGCGGCGCGAGCCTTCGTCGCCACACCGGCGATGGACCGAGTTCATCGAGTCCGACTTCCGCCGCGAGCCGAGCGGGTGCATCGTGCCGGCCGAGTCGGGTCACGAAGGCTGCCGACGCAGCGCCTCGACCCGATCGGCGAAGTCGCGCAGGATCGTCTCGTACAGGAAGTCTCCGAGGATCGCGTCCTCGATGCCGCCGTCGATGTTCGGGTTGTCGTTGATCTCGATGACGACGGGCTTGCCGTCGAGCACCTTGAGATCGACTCCGTACAGCCCGTCGCCGATGAGCCGCGCGGCCTTCACCGCAAGCGAGACGACCGAGGCCGGGGCCTTGTCCACGGGGACGGTGTCGGCATTGCCGGGCTCGACTCGCGATCCCTCGCGCTTCACGATCTGCCAGTGCTTGCGGGCCATGAAGTAGCGGCAGGCGAAGAGCGGCTGCCCGTCGAGCACGCCGATCCGCCAGTCGAACTCGGTGGGCACGAAGGCCTGGGCGATCAGCAGATCGGAGTTCTCGAAGAGGTTCGGCACCGCCGCATCGAAGTCGGCCTTGGTCTCGAACTTGACCACGCCTCGCGAGAAGGAGCTGTCGGGCTGCTTGATGACGCAGGGGAATCCGATCTCGGTCTCGACGAGCGTCGCGGTGTCGCGCGAGATCACCACCGTCCGCGGCGTGGCGAGCCGGTGCTTCGCGAGGATCTCCGCGAGATAGACCTTGTTCCCGCAGCGCACGATCGACTCGGGATCGTCGATCACCACGAGACCTTCCGCGGCGGCACGGCGGGCGAAGCGATAGGTGTGGTGGTTGACCGCCGTCGTCTCGCGGATGAACAGGGCGTCGAACTCGGCGAGGCGGCCGTAGTCGTCGCGACCGATGAACTCCGCGCGGATGCCCAGCGCGTTCGCGGCCTGCATGAAGCGGCGAAGGGCACGCTCGTTGGAGGGCGGCATCGCCTCCTTCTCGTCGCGCAGGATCGCGAGCTCGAAGCGGGGCGCCGAGCGGGGACGCCGGGATCGAGGAGGGCGCTCGAAGAAGCGCTTGGCCTGCTGCAGGACGAAGGGGCGATCGGCGTCGGGCACGTCGCTGGCGCCGACCACCCGAAGCCCGTCGAGCGTCCAGTGGCCGTTGCGAGCGAAGGCGACCCGCAGGAACGGAGCGGGGAACCGTCCGAAGATCGCCGCGCCAAGCCGGTCGAAACGAGGATCGGTGGCGCGTCCGAAGTGCAGCGTCAGTTCGTGCTTGGAGCCTTCCACGCCGGCGAGCGAGCGTTCGACCGCGTCGGCGAGTTCGCTCGCCGCGACCTTGACGATCGAGGGCAGCTTGAGGTCCTGGATCGTCTCGATCGAGGGGATCGGCCGGTGGCCGCGGGCGGTCGCGAGCAGGCTGACGTAGTAGCCGAAGCTCTGATAGCGATAGCTTCGGCAGAGGTTGAGCACCTTGGTGCGCGGCAGTGCCGAGAACCGGCCATCGGTCAGGTAGCGGCGCGACGCGACGAGCTCGACGCCCTCGGACTCGAGGGCGATCGCCTCGAACGGCCAGGCCTTGGGTTGGTCGACCACGATGAGCACCGTGCTCGGCGTCCCGCGGCGCGGCGGCAACTCAACGGAACCTGAGCCCTCCAGCATCGGCGACGAAACCGGACTGGGCTTCGCGATCGATGCGGACGGTTCGATGGGAGGGGAGGTCGACTCGGAGTCGCACCTCGTGGTACTGGGAGGTTCCAAGGACACCTCAGGCCCTCGGCATCTGCTGAGATCGGAAGGGCACACACACGTGCGTTCCGGCGGCCGATGGGTCGGAAGATTCTAACGGCGGTCGACGCTGCGGAACCGGGGAACCTGCACCATGGGCGGTGTCCGATGACCACCGGATCGAACGGCGCGTCCGGCCGGAGGACGGCTCAGCGCGGCGACGCCGGAGGCGTTGGCTCGAGGGCCGCGGCTCGAGCCGCTCATCGCCCCGGCGCATCGAGGTAGTTCGGCAGATTTCCGCGAGGATTGGACTGCCTTTCGCTCCGAGCGATGGCCCGTTCGAGCCGCTCGAGCTTCTGCCGAACCGCCGGATACGAACCTGGATCCTTGTCGAGGGTTTCCAAGGCCGTCGCCACCTGTCGGCTCGCATCGCTGGCGGCACCGGCCCGCATCAGGACGCTCGCCAGAGTCAAGCGCATGGCAGGATCGCCGGGCATCGCGAGGACCGCGGCCTCCGCTTCGGCCCGCGCCTCGCTGACTCGATCGAGGCCCAGGAGCACCAGTGCCCGAGTATCGCGCAGGGCTGGAACATCGGGCATCATGGCCGACGCTTCGTCGATCCACGCAAGCGTCTGCTCGTCGACGCGGCCCTGCTCTGCCCTTCGGTAGGCCATGTTGTTGAGCGCGCTCGCGACGACGGATTGCATCGTTGCGAGCGATGCCTGTTCCTGGGGCGAGAGGCGGCTCCAAGCGGCCAGCTTGGCCCGGTCCTCGGCGGAGATCGAGTCGAGCGCCGCGCGATACATGGCGATGGCCTCGTCCAACTTTCCGCGTTCGGCGAGCAGATCGCCTCTGAACAACTGGTAGCCCGGTTCGGCGGGAAGGTTGACGGCAACCCCCTCGGCGAGCGCAAGGATGGCCTCGTCGCCCGAACGCGAGTACGCCTGCAGAAGCGCGACCGCAAGAACTCCGTCGAAGCCTGGCTCCTCCTGCCGAAGCGAGGCGAGTTCGGACACGATCCGCCGGCAGGCTTCCGCGCCAAGCCTCGGCACCAACGGCACTGCCGCCTGGGCGAGGGCCCTCGCTTCTCCGCCGAGGATGGCGATTGCGTCGTCGACTCTGCCCAGTTGAAGCAGCGCCGAAGCGCGGATGGCGCGTGCCGCCGGGACGCCGTCAAGCGAGCTTCCTGCCGCATCCAGAATCGAGATCGCTCGGGCAGGATCCCGTAGCGAGAGTCGGCACTCCGCGTCGAGAAGCGCCACCGTCGAAGGATCGGCCTCCTGCAACGACGAGAACTGCTCGATCACGAGGCGCGCATCGTCGGCGCGGCCTTGTTCGAGCAGCAGTCTCGCCAGCAGTTCCTGAAGCATCGGCGCCCGGGGAAGGGCGGTCGCTCCGCGGCGTGCCAGTTCAAGAGCCTGATCTCGACGATTCGCCGCAAGGTGGATGAGCACGGCGGCTCGCCAGCCCGCCGGAAGCCGCGGATAGGACTCGACCAGGGCCAGGCTGCGTTCGAGGGTCGACTCGTCGCCCCGAATGGATCCGTCCGGAGCCGATGCATCTCGCTGCAGCTCCGCGAGTGCAAGGAGTCCCGGCGCCGTCTCGCCGATCGCGTCGCGCAGTTGCGGCGCCTCGTCGAAACGCCAAGCCGGATTGGAAGATCGCTCCGCAGCCCAGGCGAGCAGAATCGGCTGATCAGGATCGGCCATCAGGCTCGTCCGAACCCGAGCCACCGCGTCATCGAGCCGGCCCACGCTGGCCAGCCAGTCCGCGATGGTGGCCACTGCCGGCGCGTCTGATCGGTCGAGCTGTTCAAGCGTCGCCGCGGCTGCGGCAGCTCGTTCGTCGTCTCCGGCGAGCAGCCAGATCCGCACCGCGAGCACGGGCGGATCGAGATCGCCCACCGCGGCGTGTCGCGCCTCGACGCGCTGCCAGGCGGAGTCGGGAGCGCCTGAACGCGTCTCGGCGTCGACCGCGGCGAGCACCGCCTCGATGGTCGCTTCGGGACGGTTCGCGGTCTCGATCAACAGTCGCTTCGCCTCGGCGCTCGCCCCCTCGGTGTCTCGCCGAGTGAGAACCCTCGCCAGCGCGAGGCGATCCGGCTCGAGATCCTGGTCGGCAACGAGGGCTCGGAACTGCGCCTCGGCGGCGTCGAGACGATCGGCAGCCTCGAGGATGATCGCTGCCTGACGGCGCATGCCCAGATCGCCGGCGGCGCGTTGCAGCAACTCGTCCGCGAGTTCGGCGGCGGCACCGAACTTGCCGGACTGGAGCAGGAGCCCCGCGAGGTCCGCATAGGGGGATAGGTCCTTGGGCGACAGCACCATCCGACGCCGCAACGCACGCTCGATCTGCGCTTCGTCGGGCTGATCGGCGAGCGCCAGCATCCGTGCGAGCAGGAACGGGATCGCGGGATCCTCGCTACCGCCATCCATGATCGCGAGAAGGCTGCGGACGAGTGGATCGCGGCGAATCGGCTCGTCGGGTCGGAAAGTCAGCGTCCAGCGTGCCTCCGCCTTGACGATCTCGGGGTGCGAGGCGCCAAGCGCCTCGGAACTGCGGTCGATCGAGCGGCGAGCGAGATTCTCGTCCTGCCAGATCGCATTCATCGCCAGGAGTTCGAGCGGCGCACCGATCGGTCCGGAGTCCAGCAGCGCAAGGCGTCGCGATTCGATCTCCTCGGCGATCGGGACGTTGTGTCGCTGGGCAAAGGCACCGAGGATCGCAAGTCGGGTCGCCTCGTCCACGCCGCGCGACGGATCGGCGAGTGCCGTGTCGAGCAGCCGGAAGCCCTCTTCCGCGCGGCCGGCCCTGGCGAGCTGCACGGCGCGAAGCCGCGGTCCGTTGAGGTCGTTGGGTGCGGTGGCCTCGAGCACCCTGAGCGCCATCTCCGCTTTCGGCGAGCCGGATTCGACAGCGGCTTGCGCGAGTCTCGCGGCGATGGGCGGAGGAAGTTGCCGGGGCTTCTCGATGCTTGCCAGGGCGCGATCGACGACGGACAGATCGCCTTCCCGCTGTCCGACCTCGGCGAGCAGCACCGCGATCCGCGGATCGTCCTCGCTCCGCTCGAGAACCATCGTCAGAAAGTCCTTGAGGGGCATCGTTGGGATCGTGGAGAGCCTGAGGTCGTTCAGCGATCGACCCGTGGCCTCGTAGTTCGCCCAAATGCTCGCAAAGGTGACGATGACCGGCAGCTGGTCGCCGTAGCGAGAAAGCACCTCGCTCGCGACCTCGATCGCGGCGCCGGGCGAGCCCGTCGACTCGAGCCCGACCGCAAGCAAGAGTCCGGCTCGCGACCAGGATCTCGCCTCGACCTCGTGCGCGATGCGGAGATCGACGATCGCCCGGTCGAACTGGGACTTGCTCAGCAGCTTCTCGCCCCGAAGGAGCCGAAGCAGCCCATCGCGTGGAGCTGCCTCGATGGCGGCGTCGATCGCGGCGTCGGCCGCCGGGGAGTCTGGATCGCTTGCGGCGAGCCGGATCGCTTCGGTCCAGGTCTTGGCGGCACGGCGCTCGAGTGGCGGCAGCAGGGCCGATGATTCCACCAGCGCCGAAGCGGCCTGATCGCTCGACGTGTCGGGCATGCCGCTGGCGGCAAGTCGGAGGCGCCACCGAAGCAACGGTTCGCGGGTGCGGCCGAGGACACTCTCGCTTCGCTCAAGTTCGCGCCTGGCCATCTCGAGGCGTCCGGCCCGCCAATGACGGCGGATGAGGTAGTCGGCGAACGGTTCCTTCTCGGTGGCCGTGGTCATCGCCTGCTCGAGATACGCGGTCGCCGCGGCGCCCGCTCCGCCGCGGTCGAGCGAGTCGGCGATCGACGCGGCGGCTTCGAGATCGGTGACTGGCAGACGCGTGGCCGCCTCGGCCGTCGCAACCGCCGCCTCGACGTTGCCCTGCCGCATCAGCAGATCCGCCAGAACCGCCTGCCGTGCCGCCTCGAGCGAAGGCGGAAGGTTCCAATCGCGAATCTGTCGCATGGCCTCGTCGATCGCGATCTTGTCCGAAGCCAACAGCGAGATTCGGGCGCGCAGCGACTGGATGTCGGCACCATCGGAGGCGAGCAGCCGCTCCGACAGCCGTTCCGCTTCGGCGGTGCGGCCGCGCATGGCGGCGATCTGCAACTTCACGGAAAGCGCTTCGGAATCCTCGTTCGCGACTCTCAGGACCAGATCCGCTTGGCGATCGGCCTCGGCGGCGAAGCCAGCCACCGTGTAGAGGCGCATGAGACTTCGTGTCGCCTCAAGATCCTCGGGGTCGATCTCGGCGATCATCTGGCGGAGTCTGATAGCCCCGAGGATGTGCCCGCCGTCGTCCGCCGGCACCGCCTCACGCGCTTCCGCGAACGCCAAGAGCATCTCGCGATCCTGCTTGGAGAAGTTCAAGATCGGCGAGAAGTGCTCGATCGCCTTCTCCGGATCGCCCGCCTCCATGGCAAGCAGGCCCTGCTCCCGCTCCTTCGCGATCCACGCGTTGCGGCGGAGTTCCTTCGCGACGAAGAGGCCGGCCACCGCGATGCCGAGAAACACCACGACGCCCGCAAGGATCAGCAGACGCCGATGGCGAGTGGTGAAGGATGGGCCACGCTTCGAGGGTGCTGTCTTGGGCATTGGCAGCACTGTACGGAGAGCGGCTGCGGAGCGACGACGATGCGGGCCGCATCGACGAAAAAACACCGCCCTCAGCGGACGGTGTCGGTGCGAAAATCCCAGTTGCGAAAGCCCCGGTAGCGAACGCCAGACTCAGAACGGAATGTCGTCGTCGGCGGCGGAAGAGGTTGCCGCCGGTTCTCGCTGAGGCGTGCTGCGGCCGCCGGAGTTGCCGCCTCCACCCTTCGAGTCGATGAACTGGAAGTTCTCGATCACGACCCGCATCTT
>JBMSXH010000004.1:0-23541 GCA_049425445.1 Phycisphaerales bacterium
GGCGATCGTCCGCCCGCAGGGCCGTGGTTCCTCGTGTTCGCCTCGCCCGGACTCGTCCTGCTCGGGGTGGGGATCGCCGCCCGAGTGGTGCGACATCGAGCCGCGAGGCGCACCATCGACGGCGGCGGACACTCAGCCCCCGATCGATGATTCACCGCGGAGCGTCTGCCTCGCGACCGCGTGCCCACGCATTCTCAACCGTACCCGGCGATCGGTGCGTCGCGGACCGGAGCCACGTCGTTGGCCGGTGAACTCAGGGCGCCGCCCACGCCGACAGCAGTCGGGCGAGATCGCCACCATCGACGGATCCGCTCTCGTCGATGTCGCCGACTCCTCGACCGAGCCAGTTCGCGAGCAGCAGCGCGAGGTCGCTTCCGCCGATGAAGCCGTCGTGGTCGAGATCCTCCGGCGCATGGCCGCCTCGTCCGCACTCGTCCGGCACGCCGTCACCGTCGAGATCGGCGCTGCGCCCCGACAGGATGTCGCAGGCGTCCGGCACCCGATTGCCGTTGCAGTCGAGCCCCTCCGCGGGCAGGAAGTCGAACGCCGTCGGCTGCCAGATGCCGGTGTCGTGGCCGGTGACGTACGACCGGATGAAGTTGCCGCTCTCGGCGTCGAACTCGTAGAGCCGCGAACTGTTGACGTGGAGTTCGGCGATGTCGCCGTCGAAGAGGCCACCGCCCGTGCCGCCCGGATCGACGTGGTGGCGGGCGACGAAGAGGTTGCCGTTGGGCCCGAGCCGCAGGCCCCACGGCTCGTCGAGGGTCAGCGCGGTCGAGGTGCCGCCGCGATTGAACTTCCCGAGGAACGCGCCGGTCGACCCGTCGTACTCGAGCAGCTCGTTGGTTCCGAGGCTCGCCACGATCAGGTTCCCGTCCGGCATGAAGAGCATGCCGCGGGGCGACACGAGACCGCCGTTCGCGGACGCCGCGACGAAGATTCCGAGGAATCGCCCGTCGATCCCATACCGGCGAATCTGCCCGTCGTCTCCACTCACGAAGAGCGATCCGTCGGGCCCGAAGGCGAGCCCGAACGGGGTCACCAGTCCGCCGCCGCCGGACGCGACGAAGGCGTCGACGAGAGCGCCTTGCGCAAGATCGAATCGGAGCACCGCGTTCGAGCCGCGGCTCGCGACGTAGAGCAGTCCGTCGGAGGGGCCGACCGCCATGCCCGTCGGCTCGACCAGCCCGCCCGTTCCCGCGACCACGAGATCGCCCAGGAAGTGGCCCCGCCGGTCGAATCGAGCCACCCGATCGCTCTCGCCGCAGGAGACCACGAAGGTGCCGTCGGCGACGACGAGCAGATCGTTGATCTCCGCGACCTCGCCCTCCTGCGAACCCGTCACCCTCGTGCCCACCACCGCATGGACCCGATGCAACGGCTGATCGGGATCGTGCGTGGCGACCCAGGCATCGAGCGCTCCATCGAGGGCCTCCAGATCCATGGTGCCGTCGCCGTCGCAGTCCTCGCAGGAATCGAGGATCCGGTTGCGATCGAGGTCGAGGCTCATGTTGGCCATGAGCTGCGTGTAGTCCGACACGCCGTCGCCGTCGCAGTCGGCCTCGCACTCGTCGGGCACGCCGTCCGCGTGCAGGTCGAGGCTCGTGCCGAGCGCGATGTCGAGCGCGTCCGGCACCCCGTTGGAGTTGCAGTCCGCCTCGCACTCGTCCGGCACGAGGTTGCCGTCGAGGTCCGGTGCGCCGGCGGCGATCTCCGCGTCGTCGAGCACCCCGTCGCCGTCGCAGTCCTCGCACGAGTCGGGAACGCCGTTGAGGTTGGAGTCGGCCTCCGCTCCGTTGGCGATCTCCTCGGCATCGTCGACGCCGTCCCCGTCGCAGTCGCGATGGTCGCAGGCGATGCTGGCGAGATACTCGCGCACCCGCGCCTGGACGTAGGTGTGGAACCGCAGGTCGGAGACGGCGTTGCCGCCGCTGACCGACTGGCTGCAGTAGCTCATGATCGTGCCTCGCTGAGGCGGCGCCGACAGGTTGAAGCAGTCGTCGAGCCCGTAGGAGTGGGTGTGATTGGCGCCGAAGTTGTGGCCGAGCTCGTGGGCGCAGACCACCACGTCGTAGTGGTAGATGCTGGGCGCATCGAGGTCGGGCACGAACCCGAGGGCGTAACCGACCACCGAGTAGCCCCGGTCGCCGCACAGGGCGCTCAGATAGGCGATCCCGCCCCAGGGAAGGTCGCGCCGACCCGAGAGCAGCTGCGCCACGTCGCGATCGACGTCGGCCATGTTCTGGTTCCAGTACTGGCGGAACGGCTGCAGCGGCTCGGGCTGGTTGAAGAGGTCGTCCGGCGTGTCCCACACCCGCACGTAGGTGAGCTCGAGCCGAACGGCGAGGTCGCGCTCGAAGATGTCGCTCACCGCGGAGTAGAGCTCGACGATGTAGTCGATGGTTCCGTCGACGTCGCCGATCAGCGAGAAGAGTTCGTGGTCCGTCTCGACGGCGAGTTCCACGACCCGCGTCGTCTCGGGCACGCCGAGCAGGCGCTCGGTTCCGATCGGCGGCGCGGCACGGCGCGCCGGCTCGCCGCAGCCGCACAACCGTGCGTCGGGAGGCAGCCCGGCGTGGGCCTTCGGCCTCTCGGCGACCGCGCGATCGGAGATCCAGTGGCGATCGCCGTTCCGATCGAGGTAGCCCGAACGACCCGCCGCGCTCTCGACGAAGAAGACGTGCGAGCCGGGCTCGCCGGGCACCTCGCCGCGACGGGCACGCACGCGCTGGCGATCCCAGTCGTGGGCACGATCCGGACCGACCACGAATCGAGTCCGATCCGTCACCACCGACGCGGGCGAGAGGCGGACGTCGAGTGCTCCCAGGCCCTCGACGACCACCCGGTCCGTGGCGGTCTCCGCCGCCGTCGACGGCCGTGGCTGCAGTGCGAGAGGGACGAGCGAGGCGAACAGGGCGACACGACGCACGGCGAAGGAGGGTCGCGGCATGGGTGTTCTCGAGGGCGGCAGTCCGGGGCCGGATCGAGTGAAGGCCCGAGGAATCAGGATGGACCCCATCCGCGATCTCGGCAACCCAGTTCCCGCGATCTCGCGGAATCCCGACGCGACCCCGTCGCCGCAGCCCGCTCGCCCGGGCCATCGCCTCGGCCGCATTCACGCCGCCCATCGGGCGCGCGGCGCCTTCCGCAGGCCACGGGCCCGCGCCCAGCGTCACGGTGCCGGAGATGGCCGCCGGAACTTGGATGCCCATCGGACGCATCGCCGATCGAGACCGGGAGGGTGACGGTTGCGTGGCGGGTCCTGCCTGCCGATGGAGCGCCTCTCGATGGCTGGGCGACGTGCGATCTTCATCCTGCTCGCGGTGGCGGTCGTTCCGCTCGGCCTCGCGACACGTCGATTCCCGCACTGGTTTCCCGATGTCGTCTCCGAATACGCCGGCGACGTGCTGTGGGCGGTGGTCGCCTACCTGCTCGTGGCAGCCCTCGCGCCACAGGCCTCGATTCGTCTCCGCGCGTCGGCCACCCTCGGGTTCGCGCTCCTCGTCGAGTTCAGCCAGTTGTGGCATCCGGAGTGGCTCGACGCGATCCGTCGAACGACCCTCGGCCATCTGGCGCTGGGCATCGGCTTCGAGTGGAGCGATCTGCCCTGCTACACGCTCGGCGTCGCGCTTGCGGCGGCCGCCGAGGCACTGATCGCCCCCCGATGCGGCGGGAGCGATCGAGGACGGTCCGCGTGCTGAACCCGTGCTCGCGGGCCTCCGCGCCCGCGATGCCCGGAGTCGCGCGAATCGGCGTCGCCGGTAGCATCCGCCGCGAGGACCCGCCCCATGATCGAACGACTGCTTGATCCCCTCGTGTCGGCGCAACTGCTGACGGCCCTTCTGCTCGCGATCCTCTTCCTCCAGTCGGGGCTCGACAAGGTGGTCGACTTCAAGGGGAATCGAGAGTGGCTCGTCGGCCACTTCGCGAAGAGTCCGCTCCGCGGGCAGGTCGTGCCGATGCTCGGCGTGATCACGCTCACCGAGTGCGCCGCCGGCGCGCTGGCGCTGGTCGGTGCGGTCCAGATCGCCCTGGGAAGCTCGACCGCGCTGGCTCTTGGCGCCGCGCAACTGGCGGCGCTCAATCTGGTGATGCTCTTCTTCGGCCAGCGGATGGCGAAGGACTACGCGGGCGCCGCGGCGCTCGTCCCCTACTTCATCCTCTCGATCGGCGCGATCCTGCTCTTCCACGGCTGGTGAACGCGCGGTCGGCCTCCGAGTGCCGCGCTTCGCGTGCGCTGCGGGCGTTTTCGCACCCCGCCTCGCCCGCACGCCGATAGTGCTCCTCGATGCCCGCCTCGCCCGCCGATCTCGCCGCCATCGAGAGCCATCTCGCCGCCGGTCGCCTGCACGACGCCCGGCTGCTCTCGGAGCGCGTCGCAGCCAAGGCTCCCCGCGACCCGGTCGCCTGGCTTGCCGTGGCGAAGGTCGCGATGGCGATCGATCGGCTCGACGAGGCGGACCGGGCGATCGAGTCGGCCGCGGCGATCGCGCCGCAGGATGACCGAGTCCTCTTCCTCGGCGGCCAGATCGACGCATCGTTCGGCCGCGTCGATCGCGCCGTCGCTCGACTCGGCACGGTGGCGCACGGAGCGGGGCCGCTCGCGCGCGAGAGTTCGATGGCCCTCTGCGACACGCTCTTCATCGCGGGACGCCTCGACGACCTGCAGGCCGAGACCTCGCGGCCGGTGCCGTGGCAGGACGATCCTCGCCACGCCTTCCACGCCGCTCGAGCCGCCGCGCAGCGCGATCCCGAATCGACCCTCGCGACCATCCTCGACCTCGCCGAGCGCGACGCGCCGCCGGCGATCCGACGGGTCATCGGCTTCGACGCGGTGACGCGGCTCGACCGGGCGGGCCGTCATCGCGAAGCGTTCGACCTCGCAACGCGTCTGCACGCCTCGACGGGTTCGCTCTTCGATCTCGACGCCATGCTGGCCCCGCTTCGGGGACAGCGCGACATGCTCGCGAAGGTCGGCCGCTGGTTCACGCCCCAGGCTTCACGCGTCGACGAGGTCGCGATCCTCGTCGCCCTGCCGCGCAGCGGAACGACCCTGCTCGAACAGATGCTCGACGGGCATCCGGCGATCGGCGCGATCGGCGAGCACCGCGGCATCCGCGACGCCTTCGAGTCGCTCGCCTCGCTCGGCAAGGTCGGTCGAGCCCTCGCGATGCTCACCGCCGCGGAGGCGAACGTCGTGCAGAAGGCGTACCTCGACGGCGCTCGCCGGCATCGGCGTCCCGGCGCGACGTGGGCGCTCGACAAGACCCTCTTCGCGTGGCGGGTGCTCCCCGTGATCGCCGCGGTGCTGCCCGGCGCCAAGTGCCTGAGCCTCCTTCGAGATCCACGCGATCTCGCGATCAGCGTCTTCCTCTCCTACTTCGATCCGCATCGCGATGGATGGACCGCGAGCCTCGACTCGATCCGCCGGGTGATCGAGGCGCACGACGCCCTGCTGCCCGCGGCGCTCGCGACGCTCGGACTCGAGCACGAGGTGGTCGTCTACGAGGACCTCGTGGACAACCCGTCCCGCGAGGCCTCACGCTGCCTGCGGCTTCTCGGCCTCGAACTCGACGACGCCGTGCTGAAGCCCGAGTCGAACCCGCGCACCGCCTACACGCTGAGCCACGCGCAGGTCCGCGCGCCGATCCATCGCGGCTCGATCGGCCGCTGGCGACGCTACGACTGGGCGTTCGGCCCGGAATGGGACCCGCTCGTCGCCCGCCACGAGGCGCGGCGCGTCACGCGGTAGGGCGATCCTTCGAGCCGCGATCACGCCGACGGCACATCGATCCAGCGCCGCTCCCGCGCCGAGGCGAGCACCGCGTCGCACACGAGTTGAGTCGCGAGCGCATCTCGGAAGTCCGGATAGCGTCGCTCGACCGACGGATCGTCGAGCCGCCGCAGGAACTCGTGCAGCCCGTGCACGAACGAGTGCTCGTAGCCGAGGCACAGGCCCGGCACCCACCACTTGCCCGCGTACGGGTGATCGCCGTCGGTGCAGTGGATGCTGCTCCAGCCGCGGCGATCCCCGGCGACGCCATGGTCGAAGTAGGCGAGGCGGTTGAGGTCGTGCAGATCCCAGGCGAGCGACTTGTGTTCGCCGTTGATCTCGAAGGTGTAGAGCGCCTTGTGGCCGCGGGCGTACCGCGTCGACTCGAAGACCGCCATCGAGCCGTTGGCGAAGCGGGCGAGGAACGCGCAGGCGTCGTCGATGCCCACCGGCTCGGAACGCCCGGTGGCGGTGTGCACCCGCTCCTTCACGAAGGTGTCGGTCATCGCGGAGACCGAGACGATCTCCCCGTTGATCCAGCGGGCGGTGTCGATGCAGTGGGCAAGCAGGTCGCCGGTGACGCCGGAGCCCGCGACCTTGGCGTCGAGGCGCCAGAGCCCTGCGCCGCCCTGCGGCACCTCCGCGGAGATCGTCCAGTCCTGGAGGAAGTTGGCGCGATAGTGGAAGACCTTGCCGAGTTCGCCCGCCGCGACGATGTTCCGGGCGAGCGTCACCGCCGGCAGGAAGCGGTAGTTGAACCAGACCAGATTCGGCAGCCCCGACGCCTCGACCGCCTCGACCATGCGGCGCCCTTGCGCGCCGTCGAGGGCGAGCGGCTTCTCGCACAGGACCATCTTGCCGGCGGCGATGCATGCGAGCGCGATCTCCATGTGCGAGTCGTTGGGCGTGCAGATGTCGATCGCATCGACGTCGTCGCGCTCGACGAGCCGCCGCCAGTCGGTCTCGACGGACGATGCATCCCACGCTTCGGCAAACGCCCCGACCTTCGCCGCGTCGCGCCCGCACACCGCCTGCAGCACCGGCTTGCGGGTGCCCGGGAAGAAGTGCGGCACCTGACGAATGGCGTTCGCGTGGGCGCGGCCCATGAAGCCGTAGCCGACGAGTCCGATGCGGAGGTCCCGTGCGCTCATGGCTTCGCGTCTCCGAGGGTGGCGACATGGGCGTCGCGCACCGCGATCATGGTGCGGAGCACCGTGTTCCAGGTCTCCTGCTTCTCGAGCAGTTCGTTCGGGAACATGCAGCCGTCCCAGCAGAGGTGCCGAATGCCGCGTCCCTCGGCGCCCTCGAGCCACTTCGACGCGCAGGCCGGGATGTCGAGCCGGCCGTTCGGATCGTCCGCCGGGCAGTGGCGGCCGGTCTTGTCGTGGGCGCCGGTGCCATGCACGGAGCCGTCGTTCTGGGCGACGTGGAAGTCGATCGTCCACGGGCGCAACTTGTCGAGCAGCTTCCGGTACGCCTTGTCGAACTGCTTCGCGCCGTAGGGCTCCTCGAGCAGGGCGCACTTCGGCGCGTTCACACCGAGCAGATAGAGGTAGGTGTGCGCCAGGTCCGCCTGGAATCCGACGGTGCCCGGCAGGTCCACCTCCTCGAGCAGATCGAGCATCGCCTTCCACGAGTGCATGCCGGCCCAGCAGACCTCTCCTTCCGCCGCAAGCCGCTCGCCGTGGCCGGCGGCCACCATGCCCGCCTCCCGAAACGTCGCCGCGATCCGCCGAACGGCCTCGGCAGGGCGCTTCGAGGCGGCCTTGGTCGGCGTGGCGCTGTCGATGCGGATGACCCCGTAGCGGCGCACGCCGTGCTCGTTCAGGATCCGCGCGATGCGGCAGGACTTGCGGACCGCGTCGATGAAGCGCGCCCGCTGCTCGATCGAGCCCATCGCGCTGTCGCCGACCGTGCCCGGCCAGACCGGCGCGACCAGCGAGCCGACCGCGAGGCCCTTCGCCGCGATGGTGTCGGCGAGCCGACGAAGATCGGATTCGCCGGCGTCCGGATCGACGTGCGGATGGAAGAGGAAGAGGTCGACCCCGTCGAAGGAGAGGCCGTTCGCCGACGCGCCGGCGGTCAGTTCGAGCATGCGCTCGAGGGAGATGGGCGGATGGTCGGTGCCCGGCTCCTTGCCGACGAGTCCGGGCCACATGGCGTTGTGAAGCTTCATCGCGCGTTCCTTCTCCTGAAACGGGTTCAGTGCGCCCGAGCATCGCCCACGCGGGGCGCGTCGGGATGGACCTCCGGACCGAAGTAGCGGAGGCAGACGAGGGGTTCGACCGCGGAGCGGTTCTCGAAGACGACGCCCTTCCTCGCGCCGTCCTCGGTGCAGAACCACTCGTCGTCGGTCAGTTCGCGGAATCGGATCATGCTCGGGCTCGAGAGCGGCTCGCCGTTGATCGTGCCGATTCCCTGCACGCAGATCAGCCCGTAGGCGCCGCGGTCGGAGATGGTGGCCGAGCAGCCTGGCTCGACGACGAGCTCCTTCGCCGTGAAGGGCTCGAATCCGTCGAAGCGGCCGTAGACCACCCATCGATCGGACCAGCCGTGCCCGCTCGCCGCGACGATCGGGAGGAGATGCCGATGGGCCTTGAACTGCGGATCGACGTTCTTCTCCCAGTCGAGCTGATCGACGATGAAGTCGAGGTCTCGATGGCGATCCTTCGGCATGTCCTTGACGAGCAGGTCCCACGGCACGGGCCGTCCCTCGACGAGCGACTGGAACATCGCGAACACGTCGCTGCCCCACTGCGGCTCGTAGGTGCAGAGCGAACCCGGCGCGTGCAGCACCCGAGGCTCCATGATCCAGCCCGTGCCGACCTCGAGGCGATGAGCCTGCGCGAGATCGAGAATCCCGTTGTCCCCGCCGTTCCAGCGCTCGAGGCATCGCCGGACGTCGGCCTTGGTGGTGCCCGGGGCGAGGCCCATGTACGTGTGCGGGAAGTTGTTGCCGACCGGATTGTGCTGCGGCGGGAAGTAGTACGCCTCGGGCTTGCCCTCGTGGCCCACGAGCGCCGCCTGCGCGTCGTCCTGATGCATGTGGTGCGGAATGGGTCCCATGTTGTCGAAGAACTTCGCGTAGACCGGCCAGCGGCGGTACTTCGACCAGATCCGATCGCCGACGAGCTGCGCGCCGCACTCGGCGACCGCCTGCTTGAGCGTGAAGCGCTCGCCGCCGACCACGCACCATGAGAGTCCCTCGTCGGGCGTGCGGTTCTCGTTGGCGGCCTCGGTGGTCGAGGCGAACCACCGTTCGTCGATGCCGCCGCGCTCGAGGCCGAAGGCGTAGAGATCGTCCGGATGGAGCTTGAGGCGACGCCCCGGCTGCAGGAACGATCGCGGCACCCAGCACGGCGCGAGCCGGAGCAGTCCCCCGGTTCGAGCGAGCTCGGCGGAGACGAGGTTCGCGACCCCCTCCGGCCGCGAGACGAGTTGATGGACGTGGGTGGGTGGCGGTGTCACGCGCGGGAGTATCGCCGATCTCGCGAGTCGTGAGCGGACGCCGATCGTGTCGGGCTGGTCCCGACGGTAGAACTCGTCCCCATGAACGATTCCTTCGATCGACGCTCCCTTCATCGAGTGCTCCCGATCGCGATGGCGGCGGCCCTCGCCCTCGGCGCCGCGGCCGTGACGCCTCCGATCGCGTCCGACCCGCCGGCAGCCCCCGGGGCATTCGCGGTGGAGCTCGTCGGCGACGGCCGCGGCGCAATCGCGACCTGGATCGAGCCCCGCGAGACCGGCGCCGCGATCCGCTTCAGCCGCTTCGATCCCGCCGCCGATCCGCCGTGGACCGCCCCACGAACCGTCGCGGATCGATCGGACCTCTTCGCGAACTGGGCCGATCGTCCCGCGGTGCGTCGACTCGCGGACGGCTCGCTGCTCGCCCACGACCTGCGCAAGATCGCGGCGGGCACCTACGCCTACGGCGTGCGGCTCTCGAGATCGACCGACGATGGCGAGTCGTGGCAGGATCTTGGATGGCTGCACGACGACACTCGGGCGGTCGAGCACGGATTCGTCTCGATGGTGCCCGTCGACGGCGGCATGCTCGCGGTCTGGCTCGATGGACGCGAGATGCCGGAGCAGGCGGCGGGCGACGGGCATGGACACGGACACGACGCCGCGGGCGGCGCGATGACGCTTCGCACCGCCACGCTCCACGCGGAACTTCCCGCGCCGAGCGAGCCGGTCGCCTCGACCGGTCTCGACGGACGCGTCTGCGAATGCTGCGCGACCGACGCCGTGCTGACGAGCGAAGGGCCCATCGTCGTCTACCGCGATCGCGGGCCGAACGAGGAGCGCGACATCTTCATCGTGCGTCGCGACGGCTCGCGATGGACCTCGCCGATGCCGGTCGCCCGCGACGGGTGGATCATGCCGGGTTGCCCGGTCAACGGGCCCGCCGTCGATGCGATCGGCGCGCAGGTCTGCGTGGCGTGGTTCACCGCCGCCGCCGGAGATCCCGACGATCCGAGCCCGCCGCGAACCCTCGCGGCCCGCAGCGTCGACGGCGGAGCCACGTTCGGCCCGCCGCTTGAACTCTCGACCACCGGTCTCGGCCGGACGGATGTCGTGATGCTGCCGTCCGGCGATGCGATCGCCTGCTGGGTGGATCGAACCACACCGGCCACGGGGCTCGCCGCATCGCTCCCGCCGAAGAAGGATCGAGGCTCGATCGCGCTGCGTCGGGTGCGACGCGACGGATCTCTCGGCGAGACGGTGTTCGTGGTTCCCATGAGCCCGGGGCGGATGGCCGGATTCCCTCGTCTGTTGAGGCTCGACGGCCCGGAGCCGAAGCTGCTCCTCGCCTGGCGCGACGAGGATTCCGACCGTCTTCGCGCGATGCTGGTCGAACCGCCGGCGTGACCGCCCGCGACGACGCCGCGCCGGGCGGCTGCGTCCCACTACGATTCGTCCATGAGACTCGGACTCCTGCTCGTCGCGGCGATCGCGACGATCGCGGCTCGCCCTGCCCTTGCCGAGCAGCGCGAAGATCGCCCCAACATCGTCTTCATCATGGCCGACGACCACTGCATGCAGGCGATCTCCTGCTACGGGGCGTCGGCGGCGCCGGGACGGATCGAGACTCCGGGCATCGATCGGATCGCGCGGGAGGGCATGCGGTTCGATCGCGCGAGCGTCACCAACGCGATCTGCGGGCCCTCGCGGGCCACGATCCTCACCGGCAAGCATTGCCACCAGCACGGCTTCGCCACCAACGACCAGAAGTTCGACGGCTCCCAGCAGACCTTTCCGAAGCTGCTGCAGCAGGCCGGCTATCGCACCGAGGTCGTCGGCAAGTGGCACCTCTCGAGCGAGCCGACCGGATTCGATCGATCGGAGATCCTCGTCGGGCAGGGCGACTACTGGAACCCGGTGCTGGTCGTCGACGGCGCGAAGGCTCGGCGGAACGGCCACACCACCGACCTGATCCACGAGTCGGCGGTCGCGCGGCTCGAGGCGCTGGCCGCCGGCGCGAAGGACGGCACGCCGTTCCTGCTGATGGTGCATCACAAGGCGCCGCACCGGAACTGGATGCCCCTGCCCCGCCACCTTCCGCTCCTTCGCGACGGCGATCTCCCGGTGCCGGAGAGCTTCTTCGATGCGCCGGACTTCCGGTCGTCCGCGGGCTCCATCCAGAAGATGCAGATCGACCGCGATCTCGCGTGGCTCTACGACCTCAAGGTCGATCCGGCGTCGCTCTTCCCGGCGGAGGAGGTCGCGGGACTCGATCGCTGGATGGCGAACGAACTCAAGCGGGTGCCAACGGAAGCCCTCGAGGCCTATGCCGCCGCCGATGCGGAGGAGAACGCGGCGCTGGCCGCTTCGATCGAGGGCATGAGCGAGCGCGAACTCGCGCTGTGGAAGTTCCAGCGCTATGCGAAGAACTACCTCCGCACCGCGCAGGGCGTCGACGATTCGGTCGGCGGCATCCTCGACGCGCTCGATCGCCTCGGCATCGCCGACGACACCATCGTCGTCTACACGAGCGACCAGGGCTGGTACCTCGGCGAGCAGGGCTGGTACGACAAGCGGTGGATGTACGAGCCCAGCTTCCGCGCTCCGCTCGTGGTGCGCTGGCCAGGGACGATCAGGCCCGGCACCACCTCGGACGCCCTCGCCCAGAACCTCGACTTCGCGCAGACCTTTCTCGAAGCCGCCGGAGTGGAGACTCCCGCGGACATGCAGGGGCGCAGCCTCGTGCCGGTGCTGCGCAGCGAGGCGGGCGCGGCCGAGGCCCTGCGCGACGCGGTCTACTACCGGTTCGAGGAATCGCGCGGCGCCCACACCGTGCCGCGGCACGAGGGCGTCGCCACCGCGAACGCCAAGCTCATTCGGTACCTCGATCTGCTCGGAGAGGATGGCGCTCCGCTGGTCGAGCTCTACCGCCTCGACGTCGATCCGACCGAGCGCGAGAATCTCGCCGGCAATCCCGAGCATGCGGCGCTCGAGCAGGCGATGCTCGCCCGACTCGCGGCGCTGCGGTCCGACTACGCGGTGCAGGACGCCTCGTCCGCCTCGCCGTGATCCGGCGCGGCGACGCGCCCCGCTTGTTCACCCCGCGAGATGCCGATCGAGGAAGCCGGACATCTCCGCGAAGAGTTCCTGCGACTCCGGCGCGAAGGGGTTGATGAAGTAGCTGAAGTGCGACGCGCCCTCGGCGAGGTGCAGGTCGGCCTCGACGCCCGCGCGTCGAAGCTTGCGATGCACGAGCACCGCGAGGCTCAGGAAGAGGTCGCGGGTCCCGGAGAAGAGGATCGTCGGCGGGAAGCCGGAGAGATCTCCCCGGAGCGGCGAGAGCAAGGGATCTCCGAGATCTCGGCCTGCGGCGTAGAGCGGCGCAGCCCGCATTGCGGCGCCGCGGTAGCTCACGAGCACGTTGTCGATCCACTCGTTGGTGCGGATGGTGTCGCCGAACTCGGAGAGGTCCGCCCATGGGGTCTGCAGCGCGAGCGCCGCGGGAAGTGGGATCCCCTCCTCCTTCAGCCGAAGCACCGTCGCCATCGCGAGCCCACCGCCCGCGGAGCCTCCGGCGAGCGCGACCTGAGAGACCGGCCGCGCCGAGATCACCGCCTTCCAGACCGCGACCGCATCCTCGAGCGCCGCCGGGAAGGGGTGATCCGGCGGCATGCGGTAGTCGACGGCCAGCACCTCGATGCCGCACGTCGCGGCGATCACCGCGGGCTCCAGCAGGCATGCCTCGCCGGGATTGAAGACGTAGCCGCCGCCGTGGGTGTCCACCACCAGACGGTTCGCGTGGCGAGGCGCGATCTCCTTCGGCGAAACCTCGTAGGCCGAGACGCCATCGATCGTCGTGTGCCGATAGGTGACCCCGAGCTTCTCCACGATCTTCAGGACGAACGGCGTCGACTCCTTCGCGAGCGTCGCCACCGCGTCGCGCCAACCCGCGGCATCCGCCGGCGTCAGCATCCATTCCGACGCGCGGTAGGGCATCGCGATGGTCTCACGGAACGAGTCGCTCACGGAGGCGGGCAGCGGGATGCTCCGGCCCGGCACGCACCGCGGCCCCGGCTCCCGGTTCAGGAGGTCCATCGCCGCATTGAGTTCCGATCCGACGGGCAGCGTGAGCAGCGAGCGGTCGACGTCCACGGGATCCTCCTGGCTCGATCGGTCCATCGCGGCGGCCCGGACTCAGCGGGCCTTCGCGAGGAACCGCTTCGTCTCCTTGCGGCTCGCGGCGATGATCCGATCGGCGGCCTTGGGGTTCGCCTTCGCCTCGAGGAGCGCCTGCAGCATGAGCGGCGCGACGATCGTCGCGTCGGACTCGATGACGAACATCGGCGTCTTCTCGGTGAGCTTGTCCCAGGTGATCTTCTCGTTGGGGGTCGCGCCCGAGTACGAGCCGTAGGAGGTCGTCGAGTCGGAGATCTGGCAGAAGTAGGCCCAGGGCTTCGCCGGCTTCTCGAGGTCGTACTTGATCGACGGCACCACGCAGATCGGGAAGTCGCCCGCGATGCCGCCGCCGATCTGGAAGAATCCGACCCCGCGGCCCTTCGAGAGTTCGCGGTAGTCGTCGTAGAACTGCGCCATCGACTCGATGCCGCTCTTGACGATCGACGCGCTGCAGTCGCCGTGCTTGACGTGCGACGCGAAGATGTTGCCGAAGGTCGAGTCCTCGCAGCCCGGCACCACCATCGGCAGCTTCGCCTTCGCCGCCTCGAGCAGCCAGCACTGCGAGGGGTCGCCCTCGAAGATCGACTTCGGCAGCCGCAGGACCAGCTCGTAGAAGTACTCGTGCCAGAAGCGCCGCTCGCCGCGCTCGCTCGCCCGCTTCCACATCGGCACGAGGATCTTCTCGACGGCGCGGAACGCCTCGTCCTCGGGAATGCTCGTGTCGGTCACGCGGCGCATCCGCTGCTTCAGGATCCGCGTGTCGTCCTGCTTGGTGAGGTAGCGGTACTCGGGGAAGTCCTTGTAGCTCTCGTGGGCCACGAGCCGGAAGAGCGACTCCTCGAGGTTCGCCCCGGTCACCGAGAGCCCGTGGACGAGCCCCGCCCGGATCGCCGGCGCGAGCGTGATGCCCAGCTGCGCCGAGCTCATCGCGCCGGCGACGGCCCAGAACATGCGTCCGCCCTGCGAGACGTGGTCCCAGTAGGCGTAGAGGGCGTCGCGGGTCGCGCGGGCGTTGAAGTTGCGGTAGTTGTCGGAGACGAACGAGAGGATCGGCAGGCTGTTGGTGGGCATGGGACGCGGAATCTAGCCGACGCGCCGCCCCGCTGCGTTCGTGAGACTTCTTCGAACCGGGCCTGCCGATCGCCTTCGACGGGCCGGCGCCGCCCTCGAGTCAGCGGCGCCGCCGCGACGCGAGCCCCGCGATGGCCATCGAGACGAGCACGCCCGGGGCGGGCACCACGATCGCCGAGAACGACGCCGTGGTGTAGGAGGTGACCAGCAGCAGTCCGGCGTCGGTGGCGATGCCGTCGTTCTGGATCGCCCGAAGGATGCTCTCCGTGCCGACCGCGCCGCCGGTGAAGGAGGTCTGCATGTTCCAGCCGAGCGGCCCCTCGTAGCTGCCGGAGGTGAAGCTCTCGAAGGGGTCCCAGGTGCCGAAGCCGATTCGAAGCCCCTGGCTCTCGTTGGTGTAGGTCCAGACCGCGGAGTTCGCGACGAGCGCCGCGCTCATGTCGGAGGCGACGTCGTCGACGAGCACCGTTCCGTACGACGGACGCACGTTGAAGCCGCGCGGCGAGCCGGGCTGCACATCCTCGGTGTCGGCGATCAGCGTCCACGAGACGGCGGCGTCGCTGAAGGCGCCTCCGGCGAAGGTTCCCGACGCGCCCGAACGGACGAACGTGTACGAGACTTCCGCCGCCGTCGCCGGGGCGGACGCGGCACCGAGGCCGGCGAGCGTTCCCAGAACGATCGTCAGGGTTTGCACGGTCGAGGCCATCGATCTTCCTCCATGCCGAAGTGCCGGACCGTCGAAGGTGACTTGGATCGCCGGCCCGGTCAAGCGCAACCTTCGCGGTTCCCGCGGTTCCCACGGTTCCCCCGATTCTCGGCGGCGAACGGCGGCACCGAGGCCAGCGCGTCGCGATCGCGATCACCGCCCCCTCGGCCGCCATTCAGATCACTCGCCAAGCGCCTCGCACGGGCGTCGACCGTCGCAGGCCCTCCCTGCCGGCACCTGGGAGCCACCAACCCGACGGCAGACGACGGCGTTTGCGGACGTCGCTCGGGTGGCCTTCGATCGGCGGACCGTGGGCGGCGAGGGAGTCCTGACCCGGTCATCCGAACGACGGTCGCTGGTGCTTGGCGACCCCATCCGCCCCTGCGACCAACCGGCTGGTCGGTCCGGGCCGATCGGCCCATCGCCCGCTCCCCCGAATCGACCACTTTGCATTTGCCCACCTCGGTTTCGGGGCTAGTTTTCACGAGTCGTGTGGGGGTCATTCCCGTCCCCCGCGCCGGTGTTCCCATCCCTTGACCGTTCATCTTCCTTGCGCTGGAGAAAGACCATGAAGGCCTTTGCCCTCTCCCTGTCCATGGCGATCGCATCGACCGGAGTCGCCGGCGGCGGCCTGGACTATCCCGACGCCACTGGCGATCTCTTCGACAACGGCTTCACGAATCTCGACATCGCGAACGTGTCGGTCTGCAACGACGACACGACCGTCTGCATCACCATCGAGACCGTCGGCTATCAGAGCTGGACCAAGTATCTGCTCTTCTTCGACACCGTCGACGGCGGCACCACGAGCAACGCCTGGGGCCGGCCCATCAACCTCACCAGAGAGATCGATCGATACATCGGCTCCTGGGTCGACGCCCCGGACAACAACGCCCAGAACTGGTCTTGGGATGGCGGCGCGTGGGTCCTCGACAGCACGACGAGCAACGACCAGACCCAGACCGGTGCCAACCGCGTCTCGTTCTCCGTTTCCCTGGCATGGCTCGGACTCGGCATCGGCGACTCCTTCCGTTTCGACGTCGCCACGAGCGGCGGCGGCGGAAGCGATCCCGGCGTGGACCATCTGTCTCGGATGGATCCTGCCACCTCCGGCTGGGGCGATCCGTCGACTTCCGGCCTGTTCCTCGAATACACGATCGTGCCGGCTCCCGGTGCGGTCGCCCTGCTCGGCCTCGCGGGACTCGCCTCGCGACGCCGTCGCGGCTGAATCGAGAGGCGCCGGTCTCGGCGCCTCGCCCGAGAGAGAGATGGTTCGACGGCGGTCCCGCGAGGGGCCGCCGTTGTCCATCGGCGGCGGAGATCGCGTTCGAGATCGACGATCGGCCAACCTCGCCACGCCTCGACTCATCCCCCCTGCATCGCCTCGAGCTGCGCCCAACGCTCGTAGAGCGCCTTCACCCGATCGGTGGCCGCCGCGAACTGCGCGTACGCCTCGGCGGCGCGGGCATGGTCGGCGACCGTGGCCGGCACTCGGGTGAGCGCGTCGAGGCGCTCCGCCTCCTGCTCGGCCTCGAGAATCGCCGCCTCCATGCCGTCGTACTCGCGCTGGTCGTTGTAGGAGAGCTTGCGACGCGTCGGCTTGGAGTCGACCGGTCGCTGCTCAGCGGGAGGCTTCGCCGCCGCCGTCGCGGCAGTCGAAGCCGTCGCTGGCGCCGCGGCCTCCGCCGCCCGCTCCCACTGCTCGATCGAGGCGAACCGCCGCGCGGAGCCGTCCGGCAACAGCCCGACGAACTCGGTCGCCACGCGTTCGAGCATGAAGCGGTCGTGGGTGACCAGCACGATCGCGCCCGCGAACTCGAGCAGCGCCTCCTCGAGCACCTCGAGCGAGGGAATGTCGAGGTCGTTGGTGGGCTCGTCGAGCAGGAGCACGTCCGCCCGCTCGCGCATCAGATTGGCGACGAGGAGCCTGGCCTGTTCGCCGCCGGAGAGATTCCGCACCGGCGTGGGCAGTTGGCTGGCCTCGAAGAGAAACCGCTTCGCCCACGCGGTGACATGGATCGCGCCGCCGCGAAAGTCGACGTGGTCGCCGAGCGGGCAGAGGGACTCCTGAAGCGTCTTGGCCGGATCGAGCGCGCTGCGATGCTGGCTGAAGACGATCGTCCGCAGGCCGTGAGCGGTCTCGACCCGGCCGGCGTCCGCGGCGAGTTCGCCCGCGATCACGCGAAGCAGCGTGGTCTTGCCCGAGCCGTTCGGACCAAGCAGCCCCAGTCGATCGCCGGGCGAAAGTTCGAGCTCGAGCGACTGGAAGAGCCGGCGTCCCCCCATCGACTTCTCGACGCCCTCGAGCAGGACGAGCTTTCGAGTGCGACGTTCCGTCGCCTGGAACTCGATCGACGCGGATCGTTGCGGTGCCGCGGTGCGCTCCCGCGAGGCCGCCAGCGCCTCGCGCCGATCGGCCGCGGCGTCGACGGTGCTCTGGGTGCGGGTGCGTCGCGCCTGCACGCCCTGCTTGAGCCAGGCGTCGTCGCGGCGGACGCGATTCGCGAGCGTCGCCTGCGCGGCGAGCTGGGCATCCATGAACTCCTCGCGACGGCGCAGGAACTCGCTGTAGTTGCCCTTCGCCTCGAAGGTGCCGCCGGGGTAGGCCTTGGAGAGCTCCACGATCCGGTTGGCGGTCTCCTCGAGGAAGCGGCGATCGTGCGTGACGAAGACCATCGCCGGCTCGGCGGAACGCACGAATCGCTCGAGCCAGCGCACGCCGTCGAGGTCGAGGTGGTTCGTCGGCTCGTCGAGCAGCAGCAGCTCCGGCTCGGTCGCGAGCCCTCGCGCCAGCGACAGGCGCTTGCGCCAGCCGCCGGAGAGCGATGCCACCGGACGCTCGAGTTCGGAGAATCCGAGCCGCGTGAGCACGATCGACGCCCGAGTCTCCCGCTCGTGCTCCGCGAGCGGGAGCGTCGTGCCGGCATCGATCGCCTGCGCAAGACCGTCGAGCACCGCGGAGCGGATCGTGGCGCCCTCCGCGAAGCGGTCGTCCTGCGGGACGTAGGCGACCCTCAGTCCGCGCCGACGCACGATCTCGCCGTCGCCGTCGGACTCCTCCAGTCCGGCGAGCATCTTGAGCAGCGTGCTCTTGCCGCCGCCGTTGGGGCCGATCAGGCCGAGTCGATCCCCTTCCTCGAGGTGGATCGCGACCTCGTCGAACAGTGTTCGCTGCGGAAGCGCCCTGCGAAGTTGTCGCGCCGTCAGCAGCGTGCTCATTCGACCTTCGACCCGATGCCCCTCGGACCGCGACGCCTCAGCGACGGGATCCGGAGGCCTTGCCGAAGGGCCGCCAGGCCTGACGACGTCCCTTGCCTGCGGTTCGCGGCGACGCGGCCGAACTTCCGCCCGCCTGGCTCGCGCCCGCGCGGGACGGGCTGCCGCCCCCCGATCGCTTCGAGGCGGATTCGCGGGGCTGACCCTGCGAACGCTTGCCGCCGCGACCGCCGCCGCCGTTGCCCCGCGGGCTTCCGCCGCGAGCGCCGGCCGCGCGACCACCGCGCGAACCTCCGCGGGCCCCGCCATGGTCGCCGCGAGGCGCGCGGTCCTCGATTCGTTCGGCGGCCTCCGCCGACTCGCCGTCGGCGCGAGGAATGCGCTGCCGCGTCACCCGCTCGATGTCGCGGAGAAGTCCACGCTCGGTCTCGTCGCAGAAGGAGACCGCGATGCCCGAAGCCCCCGCCCGCGCGGTGCGGCCGATGCGATGGACGTAGGCCTCCGGCTCCATCGGCAGGTCGTAGTTGATGACGTGGGTGATGCCGTCGACATCGAGTCCGCGGGCCGCGATGTCGGTCGCGACGAGGACCGGCGAGCGGCCCGAGCGGAACGCCTCGAGCGCTCGGGTTCGCTGCCCCTGCGAGCGGTTGCCGTGGATCGCCTCGGAGGAGATGCCCGCGGCGCGAAGCTGCTTGACGACCCGGTCGGCTCCGTGCTTGGTCTTGGTGAAGACGAGCGCGAGATCGACCGGCTCCTTCTCGAAGATCTCGAGGAGCAGGCTCGTCTTGCGGGCCTTGAGGACGAAGTGGAGCCGCTGGGAGATGCGCTCGACGGTCGTCGACTCCGGCGTGACCGACACCTTGGCCGGTTCGGAGAGGAGCGAGCCCGCGAGGCGCTCGATCTCGGCCGGCATCGTGGCGGAGAAGAGCATCGTCCGTCGCCGGGTGGGGATCGCCGACGCGATTCGTCGGATGGGATCGATGAAGCCCATGTCGAGCATGCGGTCGGCCTCGTCGAGCACGAAGCACTCGACCGAGGAGAGATCGACGAGGCCCTGCCCCATGAGGTCGAGCAGGCGGCCGGGAGTCGCGACGAGGATGTCGATGCCGCGGGAGATCGCGTTCACCTGCGGCCCTTGGCCGACGCCGCCGAAGACGACGGTGCCGCGGAGCGGCGTGCGTCGCCCGTAGGTCGCGAAGCTCTCGCCGATCTGCGACGCGAGTTCACGGGTGGGCGAAAGGACGAGCACCCGCGGCTTGCGTCCCGCGGGCGGGCGCGAGCCGGGCATCGCGGCGGCGATGAGTCGATGCAGGATGGGCAACGCGAACGCCGCGGTCTTGCCGGTGCCGGTCTGGGCGATGCCGAGGATGTCGCGGCCCGCCAACGCGGGCGGGATCGCCTGGGCCTGGATGGCCGTCGGCTGCTCGTAGCCTTCGGCCGCGAGCGCTTCGAGCAGCAGCGGATGAAGGCCAAGACGGGAGAAGCCCGTCGCCTCGGCGGCGGGCACGGTGGTTTCGATCAGGGTCTGCACTGGAACGATGGACCTTCCGGCCGCGGCAGGGATCGGATCCCGCGGACCGATGTCGACGACCGCGTCGCGGTCGAAGGGCGTTTCACGCTATCCCAGGGGCGGCTTGAAGCCGAACGGCCGGGCCTGACGGGAACTGCCGGGTGGCACTTCGGATCCGCTTCCGATGCGGCATCCGAGTCGCCGGCGGGTTCCCAGAGGTTCGACGAGCGAACATCGCTCGCGCTGAGGTCACCGGCTGCTATGAGGACGCGGGAGTGTAGAGACAAGCGGTGGCGAAAGCGAGAGGCGATTGCTCGAAAGGACGAAGTGGCCGCCACGCGTTATCGGGCGAGGGATGGCGGCACGCCTTCCCGCGACGCGCAGGTCGCCCGTCCGTCCGCCAAGGAGGTCGGCGAAGAGACGACCGAATCGACCAGCACGAGCAAGCCCTCAGGGACATTCCGCCGGCCTCGGAGGTTGCGAGAACCGGTGGTCGAACAACCGGACGGATCAGGCGGTGCCGAGCCGCTCCGCGTACTGCCGATCGACCCACTCGCGGTATCGCCCGTCGAGGATCCGCTGGCACCACTCCTGGTTCGCGAGGTACCAGTCGACGGTCTTCGCGAGCCCCGTCTCGAACGTCTCGGCTGGGCGGAAGCCCAGTTCGGTCTCGATGCGGGTGGCGTCGATGGCGTATCGGCGGTCGTGTCCCGGCCGGTCCTTGACGAAGGTGATCAGCGACTCGCACGCCTCGCCCCGGGCGGCGGGGCACGCGGGATGCCTGGACGCGAGGTTCGGGTCCCGCGCGAATCTGCCATCGACGACGCCGCACAGCAGCCGAACGAGATCGATGTTCCGCTGCTCGTTGAGCCCGCCGATGTTGTAGACGCGGCCCGGCTCGCCACGTTCCAGAATCGCTTCGATCCCGCGGCAGTGGTCCTCGACGTAGAGCCAGTCGCGGACGTTGCTTCCGTCGCCGTAGATCGGCAGCGGCTTGCCCGCAAGCATGTTCATCAGCACGAGCGGAATCAGCTTCTCGGGGAACTGGAATGGCCCGTAGTTGTTCGAACAGTTGCTGATCGTGACGTCGAGGCCGTAGGTGTGGTGGTACGCGCGGACGAGATGGTCGGATGCCGCCTTGCTCGCCGCGTAGGGCGAGTTCGGCGCATAGGGCGTCGTCTCGCTGAAGGCGGGGTCGTTCGGCTCGAGCGATCCGTAGACCTCGTCGGTGGAGACGTGATGGAATCGATGCGGCCCCGGCTCGTCGGACATCCAGAAGGATCGGGCCGACTTGAGGAGGGCGTGCGTGCCCACGATGTTCGTGTCGATGAAGGCGTCGGGCCCGAGGATCGAACGATCGACGTGGCTTTCCGCGGCGAAGTGCGCGATGGTGCGAATGTTCGACTCGCGGAGCAGTGCGTCGATCGCCTCGCCGTCGCGGATGTCCGCCTGCACGAAGCGCAGGCGCGGCGAGCCCTCGAAGTCGGCGAGGCTCTCGCGGTTGCCCGCGTACGTGAGCGCATCGACCACGGTCAGCTGTGGACCGGACTCCGCGGCGAGCAGGCGGCGGACGAAGTTGACGCCGATGAATCCGGCGCCGCCGGTGACGAGGAGGTGGTTCGAGGAATCGTGCAGTCGGGTGGTCATGGGGAAAGGCTCCCGAGCGTCTCCACCAGCGCGTCCTGCCAATGGATCCCCGCGAGTCCGAGGGCGGTCCAGGTGGCGGACTTGTCGAGGACCGAGAAGGCCGGCCGCTTCGCCGGCGTCGGGTACTCGTCGGTGGAGATCGGCTCGATCCGCACGCCGCTCGGCACGATTCCACGCGATTGGCCCAGGCGACGGATCGCTTCGGCGAAGTCGTACCAGCTCGCCGATCCGGCGTCGGTCCAGTGCAGGATGCCCGTGACGTCGGCCTCGATCGCGCGCCAGATGGCCCGAGCCAGCCCGCGGACCGAGGTCGGGGTGCCGAACTGATCGGCGACGACGCGGACCACCGGGCGCTCGCCCATCAATCGCAGCATGGTCGTGGCGAAGTTGCGGTTCGCCGCGTCGTAGAGCCACGCGGTCCGGAAGATCGCCGATCCATCCGGGTGCTCCCGGAGGACGCGCCGCTCCCCTTCCAGCTTGGTCGCTCCGTACACGCTCAGCGGTCCCGTCGGATCATGCGGTCGGTACGGGCGAGCCGCTCGTCCATCGAACACGAAGTCCGTGGACACGTGCACCAGCCGCGATCCATGACGGCGGCACGCCTCGGCGATCCAGCCCGGCGCCTCCGCATTGATGCGGTGGGCGAGCTCGGACTCCGCCTCGGCCTTGTCGACGGCCGTGTAGGCCGTCGCGTTGACGACCACGGCGGGCTCGAGAGACTCGATCGCGCGGCCGATCGCATCTCGATCCGCCACGTCGAGGGAGCGCCGATCCCGCGCGATCAGCTCGATCGTGGACGGCACGCTCTCGATCAACGCTCGGCCAAGTTGTCCGCCGGCGCCGGCGACCAGCACCTTCACGGGAAGGTCTCGCAGGACGAAAGGCTCGCTGCGTGATTCCGATCCTTGTCGGACAGGATCGGCTCGCAACCATCGTCGAGCGGCCAACGCACCCCGACCGAAGGGTCGTTCCAGACCAGCGCCCGCTCCGCATCACGATTCCATCGTCCCGTGCACTTGTACTGGAACTCGGCCACCTCGCTGAGCACCAGGAAGCCATGCGCAAAGCCGGGAGGCACCCACAACTGTCGGAAGTTCTCGGCGCTCAACCGCTCGCCGTGCCATCGTCCGAACGTCGGCGAAGACCGCCGGAGATCGACCACGACATCGAAGACCTCTCCGAGCGTGACCCGGACCAGCTTGCCCTGGGCGTGCTGGCCGGCCTGATAGTGAAGCCCGCGAAGGACGTGCCGAACGGATCGGCTGTGGTTGTCCTGGGTGAATTCGGCGTCGATGCCCACCTCGGCGAATCGGCGGCCGTTCCACGACTCGAGGAAGAAGCCTCGATCATCCCCGTGGACCGCAGGATCGATCACGAGCAGGCCGGGGAGCGAGGTCTCGGAGATCTTCATCCGCGACCACTCGCGGCGACCTCGTCGTCCAGGATGCGGATCAGATAGTCGCCGTAGCCGCTCTTGCGAAGCGGTTCGGCGATGCGGCGCAGGTCGTCGCTTGTGATGTAGCCCATGCGGTAGGCGATCTCCTCGGGGCATCCGATCTTGAGCCCCTGCCGGGACTCGATCGTCTGCACGAACTGCGCGGCTTGAAGCATCGAGTCGAAGGTCCCGGTGTCGAGCCAGGCCGAACCGCGACCGAGCATCTCGACATGCAGTTCCCCGCGGCGGAGATACGCGTCGTTGACCGCGGTGATCTCGAGTTCGCCTCGCGCCGACGGCTTGATCGACTTGGCGACGTCCACCACGTCCGGGCCGTAGAAGTAGAGGCCGGTCACCGCGAGGCGAGACCGAGGCTTCGCAGGCTTCTCCTCGATCGAGACCGCCCGGCCGTCGCCGTCCATCTCGACCACGCCGTAGTCGGAAGGGTTCTCGACCGGATAGGCGAACACCGTCGCGCCGTGAGGCCTCGCCGCCGCGGCCGCGCGCCGGCGCCGCAACTCCGGCGCGAAGAAGAGGGTGTG
>JBMSXH010000005.1:0-22268 GCA_049425445.1 Phycisphaerales bacterium
TCCGGATCGGGCGGATCCGCCTCACCGAGCGGAGCGACGGCGCCGAGAAGATCGCCGCGGTGAAGGAGCGGCTCGACCAGGGCGAGCCGTTCGCCGAGGTCGCGAACTCGCTCGGGCTTCCCGATGGCGGCTTCTGGCGCGAGTTCCCCCTCACCGATCAGGGACTGGCCGGTCTCGATCTCTCGGAGGAGTTCCGCGCAGCGCTGGCCGCGGCGCCGGTTGGACGGGCTGGACCGCCGATCGAGCGGGCGGGCGCGACGACCTGGCTTGCGGTGCTGGCCGAGGTTCGGCCCATGCCGGTCTCGCTCTTCGATCCGGTCGTGCAGTTGATGATCCGCGACGCGTTGCGGAACCAGCGGTTCGGGATCGAGCAGCAGCGGTATCTGCAGTCGTTGCGGCGGCGTTGGGTGAGCGACGACATCAACGTGATGCGCGAACGCCTCGTCAACATCGCCCTCGATCGCTACTTCCGCTGAACGCCGTGCGAACGGTCGCTTGAACGGGCCTCCTGCGCCCGAGGGGACGAGCCGTCGAAATGTGGGGCGATCGGGCGGGCGGTGGGGGGTTCGAGGTTGACCCGAGCCCCCGCGGTGCCATCCTTCTGGATCCCCACGCTCCCGTCGGAGCCTGGGCCGCTCCCCGCCGGGTCCGCAGGATCTCCTTCATGACGCTTCGCGCCGCCGCCGTCGGCCTCGCCGCCGCTTCGCTGCTCGCCACCGCCTCGATCGACGCCGCGCCCGACAAGCACGCCGGCGATGCTCGCCCGAACGTGCTGGTGGTCGTGCTCGACGACCTCGGGATCGACAACTTCGGGTTCGAGCCCTTCGGCTGGAACCAGTCGATCTTCACGCCCGACATGCCGGTGCTCGCGGAGATCGCGGCGCAGGGCGTGAGCTTCCGGAACTTCTGGGCGGCGCCCGAGTGCTCGCCGTTCCGGGCGGCGATGCTCACCGGCCGCTACGGCTTCCGGACCGGCGTGGTGACGGCGCTCGTCGATCCGATGCTTCCGGTCAACCAGCTGCATCCCTCCGAGATCACCGTGCCCAAGCTCGTGCGCGAGGCGGGATACCGCACCGGCATGATCGGCAAGTACCACATGGGCGGCGGTCCCGAGAACTCCCCGGTGGGCTACACCTACCAGGCGCCGAACACCTCCGCGGGACTCGACTACTACGACGGCTACTGGTCGCTTCCCCCGAGCATCGACGCGACGGTCGGCGGCCAGACGCCCGAGGGCGTCTCCTACGACTGCGGCGCTCCGACCGGATTCACGACCAGCGGCGCGGCCTGCTTTCCCAACGGCACCTGCATCGAGGGGATCAATCCCTTCGAGGCGATGGCGATCGGCGCGACGCCGCTGCTCGCCGCCGACGGCACGCTCGCCCAGAGTTGCGCCGACGGCGACTGCGCCGCGATCGACTTCACCCTCGGCAACGCCTACTACGCGTGGGATCGCGTGATCACGCTCGGATCCTCCGCGATCCAGCTTCCCGATCCGTGGCGGGAGTACCTCACGAGCTTCATCACCCGGCGAGGCGTCGAATGGATCGAGCAGGCCCGCGTCGACGGCGTGCCGTGGATGGCGTTCGTCACCCACAGCGCTTCGCACACGCCGATCCAGACCCCGCCGCCCTCGCTCACCGGCCCCGCAGTCACCGACGTCTCGTGCAGCCTGACGGGGCTCAGCTACCGGCAGGTCTTCAAGCTCATGAACGAGGCGGTCGACCGCTCGATCGGCGAGATGCTCGTCGATCTCGATCTCGCGACCGTCGTGAAGGGCAAGGTCGTCCTGCGGGATCCGCAGGAGACCAACACCGTCATCATCGTCGTCAACGACAACGGCTCTCTCGGCTCCACGGTGCTGCTGCCGTTCAACCCGCTGCAGGCGAAGCAGACCGTCTACGAGACCGGCGTCCGCTCGCCGTGCATCATCGCGGGCCCGATGGTCGCGGCGCCGGGCCGCGCGGTCGACGCGACGGTCTCGAACGTCGATCTCTTCTCGCTGCTCAACGACATCTGCGGCATCGACTGGCAGTCGCGGATCCCCGAGGACCGCATCGTCGATGCGTTGCCGATGCTGCCGTATCTCGTGAATCCCGAGCAGGAGGAGATCCGCGAGTACAACTTCGCGATCTACGAGGGCGGCACCTTCGTGCCGGGGCAGGTCGGCCCCTGCATCAACGGCGGCGCGGTGATCGACAACCTCATCACCTCGCCGGCGCTCTGCGCCGACAACGGCGGATGCTGGGCGGGTGGGGCGCCGGAAGCGCCCTACCCGGTCACCAACTACTGCGACCTCTACACCACCGATCCGGACCAGGCGATCGTCGAGTGCGGCGGCACCAACTACTGCTTCCTGCCGCCGGACATGGCGGACCAGTGCCCCATCGGGACCAAGCCGATCACGCCGCCGTCGATCGCCCAGTACGGCATCCGGCGCGGACCGTGGAAGCTCGTGGTGGTTCAGCAGCCCGAGTGCCTCATCCCCAACAACTGCGTCGTCGAGTTCTATCTGCTGCCCGAGCCGGTGGCTCCGGACGAGCCCGGCATCGAGTCGAGCTTCGCCACGGTCTCATGGAACCCGCTCGAGGAGGATCTGCCGCCCGTCGCCTTCGATGCGTACCTCGACCTGCGGGACGAGCTCTTCTCGATGCTCGCCAGCCAGCCGCCGTGCCCGGCCGACGGCAACCTCGACGGCGTGGTCGACAGCGCCGATCTCGCGGGGCTGCTCGGCGAGTGGGGCGGCATGGGCTTCTGGGATGTCAATCTCGACGGCATCGTCGACGGCACCGATCTCGGCCTGCTCATGGGATCGTGGGGGCCGTGCGTGCCGCCGGCCGATCCGGCGCAGTCGGGCATTCCGGACTGCCTCTACGAGATTCCCGCGCAGGTCGTCCGCGACTACCAGCTCGTCTCGGGCACCTACGCGGACAACGCCGGCAGCGGCGTCGATGCGGAGCCGCTCGGCGGCACCTTCGTGCCGGGCGGCTACGCGTTCGCGGACGGGGCGGGCCTTCGCATTCCCGTCGACGGCCTCGACCTCGAGGACTTCCAGATCGACCTGTGGTTCACGCCGGTCGCCCAAGGCGGCGTGCTCGGCAAGATCCTCGACTTCTTCGATCGCACCGAGGACCGCGGCTTCTACCGCGACCAGAACGGCAACCTCTTCCAGTTCCTGCCGCCCTTCAGCCCGACGAGCCCGGGCGCGGTGACGCTCGGCGTGCCGGTGCAGGTCACGCTCTCGCGCAACTCCGACACGCGCACGCTGATCTGCGAGATCGATGGCGTGGTGCAGTGGACGATGGAGGACTTGCTTGGACTCGCGGTGCCCCCGGCGGACGGCTTCATCACCTGCTTCTCCGACGACGCGGTGACGAAGTACCTCGAGAACTTCGCGGGCGTCGTATCGCGAATCCGGATCGCGAGCCGTTCGGCGAACTGAGGCACGAGCCGTGGTGGCCGCCGACGGCGATCGAACGGCGGGAGCGTCATCGACGTCGCCCGCGGCGATCGGTCGGCCAGTCGGCCTCGAAGCATCCGGGCAGGTGCTCGAGCCGCGCGGGATCCCGCGAGAGATCGACGCTCACCGCGTCGAAGCGCACGAAGGCGTCGCGAAGCGCTTCGCAGGAGACCAGTTGCCGGGCCAGTCGGATCATGCGCTGCCGCTTGCCTCGATCGATGCGGTGGTGCGCCGGTGCGGCCGGGTTGCGGGACGACTTGACCTCGACGATCGCCAGCACGAACGGCGGACCGCCGGGTCCGACGACGACGAGATCCGCCTCGTCGTGGCCGAGGTGGAGGTTTCGCGCGGCGATCCGATAGCCCCGTGCTTCGAGCCACTCCGCGGCGAGGCGCTCGCCGAGCGCCGCATCGCCCTGGGGGCCGTGGCTCCGATTCGGCTCCGCGCTCCGAAGCGATGGCAGGAGTCGCCCGACCGAGTCGAGGATCGCCCGCAGGCCCGGAAGTTCGAACGCGCTCATGGCGTCGAGGTCGTCGCCGCGCCCGCGTGCTCGATGAGTCGCGCAAGGATCGCCATCGCGCTGCCTTGCGAGTAGCCGTCGATGCCCTCGCGGGGACGGCCCAGCAGGGCGAACGAGAGATCGAGCGAACTCGTGACGAGCACCACGCGGCCGGAGGCGTCGCGGACCCCGCGAAGCCGGCACGCCGAAGTGGCGGCGCCGGACGATCGAGCGGTGGTGGGGCGATAGGTCGCTCGGCGCAGGTCCTCGCGGCCTCGCGCCGGATCGCCCGCGAGCATCGGGTCGTTCGCGAGCGGGAAGGCGGGGCGTCCGAGCCGACGCACCAGTTCCTCCTCGACCGATTCCGCGAAACCGCCTCGCCCGCCGGGGCTCTCGACGAGCAGCGTCCCTCCCTGTTCGACGAACCGAACGAGCGCTCGCCAGCGGTCTTCGTCCCACTTCGGCGGACGGGCGCCGCGCAGGATCGCCAGGAGGCGGCGATCGAGCCCCGCCTCGTCCGGCAGCGCGTCGATCGGGACGTCGACGAGATCGAGGCTTCGTCCAAGACGCGACTCGAGCTCGGTTCGCGCGAGTTCGAGCGCTGCGGGCTCCGGATCGTCGCCTTCGCCGTGCCGGACGATCGCGACCTTCGTCGAGGCCGCCGATGGGGGTGATGGCGCGACCTCGAGGCCAGCGGCGTTCCAGCGTCGAAGGCGCGGCCAGGCTCCATCGGTCTCGACCGCCACGACCCACAGGTTGGCGAGCAGCTTGTGCGCCTCGCTGCCGCGAACCGGACCCTGCTCGAGACCGCGGGCGAGCGAGCCGTCGGCGCAGACGATCGCGAGGTCGCGCACCCCGTTGCCGAGCGACTCGATCGACGGCGCCCGATTGGAGAGGGCAAAGAGCGACTTCCGCGCCGGATGGTCGGCTCCCACCGGCCGCCAGGCGCTGCCCGGGAGCAGGCTGGCGAGACGCGCCCGCATCTCCTCGCGATCGCGAGGCGGCAACGCGCCGAGATCCGCCACGAGCAGGCCGCCCGAGGCGAGGTAGCTTCGCAGCGAGTCGTCGAAGGCCTCGCCGCGCCACGCTTCGACCGAGGTCGGATGCCACCAGAGGAGGGCCGGCTCGAGCCACGACTCGACCGGCGACGTGGGTTCGATCCGCAGCCAGTTGAACTCGCGCTCCGCGGTCTCGCCAAGCCAGCCGGTGAAGCCGTTCGCTTCGCGGCTTCCGGTGAGCGGGCCTGCCTGCGGATCCGCAAGGACGCCCATCGCGATCGGCACGCGACCGCGGAGGAGGTAGAGCAGACCAAGTGCGTGCTCGTGCAGCCGGATCGAGGCTCCGCGGGGCGTCTTCAAGCGCAGGCGCCATCGCGACGGATCGTCCGGATCCGGTTCGCACAGACGTGCGACGAGCGCGGCGGCGCCCTCGCGGAACCAGTCGCGCCCGCCGAGTCGCGAAAGACCGCCCGCGAGCGCCGCGCGTTCGAGGCTGTAGAGCCAGTAGACCTCGTGGTCGTGGTGGCCGGGATTGCGAGCCGGATCGAAGCCCGCATCGAGCCAGGCGAGTCCGCGGGTGATCGCGGCCTCCACCTGCTCGCGCTCGCGGCGTCGGGGATCGCGCTCGCGGTCGAGCATGAAGAGCGTCGCCACGCCGGCGGCGGTCATCGAGCCTCGCGCGTCGCCACGGCCCTCGTAGTTCCAGCCGCCGTCGGGCATCTGGCTGGCGAGGTACCGGGCTTCGAGCATCTCCCACAGTCGAGGCGGAACCTCGATGCCACGACCTGCGGCGAGCCACAGCGCGAGCGAGGCGAACTGCGTGATCGAGTTGTCCTCGCGGCGGCTCTGGGGCTGCTGGCGATAGTCCCACCCCCGACTCTCGGCGCTGAACCCGGAGAGCAGCCACGAGGCATCGGATTCGAGGCGTCGTCGATGGCGATCCGGCAGCGACGCCCACACCATCGCCCGCACCGAGACCGCGTAGGTCCCGTCGAGGGTCGCGTCCGCGAGCGCCTGCACCGCATCGGCGATGCGCGGATCCTGCGGACTGACGCCGGCCTCGATCAACGCAAGCAGCACGATCGCGGTCCACCCGCGCGGCTGCTTGGCTTCGTCGGCGGGAAGCCGAGCCGGATCCCAGAAGCGGCGGGGGTCCTTCGCGGCGACGAGTCCGTCGGCGAGCGCCTCGATCGCGCGGTCGAGCTCCTCCGAGGTGATCGAGGCGGCCTCGGGCGGGAAGGCTGCGGCCCGCGGACCAGATGCGAGCAAGGCCGCGAGGAGCAGTGAAGGCAGCATCGACGGGAGGAGCCGCACGGGGCGATCGTACGGAGCGGGCCGAGCGCTCTCCGGAGCGTGGCGAAAGTTCCGAGAGATTCCGATCCGCGCGTGCCGGTGGCGGCGGGGGCGGCGACCGCACCCGCTCGACCGACTCGGCGATGACACCGCGGACGAGCGTCGCAGTCGCATCCTCGGATGCGGTACCGTCTCGGCATGACTCGGCCGGCGCCTCGCTACCTGCAGCCCTACGTGGACGCCGCCGCGAAGCACGGCGGCACGTTCGAGGCTCAACTCTGGCGAAGTCGTGAAGCGCAGGCGATCCGCTTCGACACGATCGTGTCGATGGTCGGCGAAGCGACCTTTCGAGAAGCGCGGGTGGTCGACCTCGGTTGCGGATGCGGCGACTTCGCGGCGCATCTTTCGGAACGCGGGATCGCGATCGGCGAGGGGATCGGTCTCGAGGCGGTGCCGGAACTCCTCCGGGCCGCCCAGGATCGCCGCCCCGCGAAGTGGACGTTCATCGCAGGCGACTTCGTCGCCGACCGCGAGGCGATCGCCGCCACCCGCCCCGATCTGTGCGTGCTCTCGGGAAGCCTCAACACCCTCTCGCCGCGGCAGGTCCGGACGGTGATCGATCGGGCGATCTCGGCCAGCCGCCTCGGCGTCGCCTTCAACTTCCTCTCGGATCGAAGCCGACGCCCGGCTGGCGAGGACCTTCGCCCCGCGAGGCGATTCGACACCCTCGGCATGCTTCGCTTCGCGTTCTCGAGGTCGCCACGCGTCGCGTTTCGCCAGGATCATCTCGACGGGCACGACGGGACCATCTGGATCGCCCGTCCCGACGTCGCAGTGCCGACGGCGGACGAACACCGCTCCGAGGAGTCGAATCGCTCCGGCGGTTGAGAATCGCCTTCCCCCCCCGTACGCTCCCCGCCTTCATGGCGACTCTCATCCTGCAACTCGACGATTCCGGCGCGGGCATCCTTGGACGCACCCTTCGTGACCACGGCCACCGGCTCCGCACGGTTCGGCTTGCGGCGGGTGATCCGCTTCCGCCGGATCTCGACGACGTGCAGGCGATCGTGGTCTGCGGTCGCCGCTCCGGCGAGGTCCCGGCCGCCGCGATCGCGATGATCGCGGAGGCGCACGCGGCGGAAACGCCGGTGATCGGTCTCGGCGATGGCGCTGCGGTGCTGGCTTCGGCGATCGGCGGTGCATCGGGGGCGGCGCCGGCCGCGGGCTGGCATCGCGTGAAGCTCTCGGCGACCGGACGAGAGGAGGCGGTCCTCGCCGGCGTCGCCTGGACGAGCGTGCAACTCGTCTGCGGGAGTTCAGGCGTCGGGGAGATTCCGAAGGGCGCGAAGGTCCTCGCGAACTTCGAGGACGGCTCGACCGCGGCCTTTCTTGCCGGGCTTCGCAGCTACGGCTTCCTGCCGCGGCTCGAACTCGGTCTCGGCGAGGCCGCGGCGGCGACGCGAGCGGCCGGGGTGTCGATCGGCGATGCCGACATGGCCGCGCACCTGCCGGACGCGGAACGCATCGCCCGCCGGGTCTTCGAGGCGATCGCCCTCTTCGTGGCGCCGCTCGATCGGCTCAACAAGGGCCTGGCGAAGGACCTGCACTACTAGTCCCCGCCCGCGTGGGGTCGCGAGCGATGGTCGCACCATGGCCTCGCCGGTGTAGCGCCGGACGGTGACCGGAGCGTCGGACGCCAGAGTCGTCTCGCGCGGGGGCACAAGGCCTCGCTCGGGCGTGGACGCCGACGTCGTTCAGGTTCAAGCAGGTTCAGCGCTTCGCGACGGTTGCCGCCGGAACGCGGCTTCCCGAATCGATCACCGGCACGCCGTCGAGTCGATGGCGAATCGTCCTCGCGATCGAGGCCGCATCGAGTCCGGCCTCCGCGAGCTGCTCGTCCCGCTCGCCCTGGTGGATCCAGTGGTCCGGCAGGCCAAGGCGGGTGACGAGCCGGGCGTCGAGCCCGTGCTCGGAGCACGCCTCGAGCACGGCGGTCCCGAAGCCGCCGATCACCGAGTGGTCCTCGATGGTCATGACGGGGATGCCGCGGAGCAGCAGGGACTTGAGGAGATCGACGTCGACGGGCTTCGCGAACCGAGCGTCGTAGACCTCGATCCGGTACTCGCCGTCGAGGGAACGGGCCGCTTCGGCCGCTTCGATCGCCATCACGCCGAAGCCGAGCACCGCGAGATCGGGACGGTCATGCCGGATCAGCGGCCGGGCCTTGCCGAGCACGAAGGGCGGGCAGGCCTGATCGAGGAAGAGGTTGCTGACCTTGTCGCGCGGATATCGCAGCGAGGTGAGCCCCGCGTCGTAACCCGCCATGAACTCGAGGGCCGCCTTGAGGCTCGGCTCGTCCATCGCGCCCATCAGGACCGCGTCGGGAAGCACCCGCAGGATCGACAGGTCGCAGAAGCCGTGGTGCACCGCGCCGTCGCCGCCGACGAGGCCGGCGCGATCGAGCAGCAGGCGAAGCGGCAGCCCCTGCAGCGACGCTTCCTGGAAGCACTGGTCGAAGGCTCGCTGCAGGAAGGTCGAGTAGACCGCGAAGAAGGGCTTCCATCCGGTCTTGGCGAGGCCGGCCATCATGTCGGCGGCATGGGACTCGCAGATGCCGGTATCCCACGAGCGATCGGGATGCGCGGCGAGGACCTTGCTGATGCCGGTGCCGTCGGGCATCGCCGCGGTGCAGGCGACGACCTTCGGGTCGCGGTTCATGAGGTCGACCATCGCCTCGCCCACCACGGCGGTGAAGCTGCGCCCGCCCTTCTTGAGCTCGACCCGACATCCCTCCGAGACGAGCCTCGCATCGTCGGCGCCGTCTCCGGCGACGACATCGAAGGGGCTCGGCGAGTGGAAGGTGCAGGAGTCGCCTTCGGCGAACGCGAAGCCCTTGCCCTTGACGGTCTTGACGTGCAGGACCATCGGGCGATCGAAGTGCCGGGCTTCGTTGAGGAAGTCGATGAGCGTGGGCAGATCGTGGCCGTCGATCGGCCCGACGGTGACGAGCCCGAACTTCTCGAACCACGCGTCCTCGCTGATCACGGCCTTGCTCATCTCGCCCATGCGGTGATAGGCGTCGGCGAGGAGATGTCCGCCGGGAATGCGCTTCGCGAGATCCTTGGCGGCCTTCTTGAACTCGCCGTAGGAGTGGCTCATCCGCACGCGGTCGAAGTAGGCCGCGACCGCGCCCTGCGGCTTCGCGATCGACATGCCGTTGTCGTTGAGGACCACGAGGAACTGCCGCTTCAGCGTGCCGGCGTTGTTGAGCCCTTCCATCGCGACGCCGTTGACGATGCTCGCGTCGCCGATGAGCGAGACCACGCGACGGCCGTCGGGGTTCTCCGGCGTGCAGCCTTCGCCGTTGAGCGCGTCTCCGCGGGCCATGCCCACCGCGGTCGAGATGCCGGTGCCGGCGTGACCGACCATGAAGAGGTCGTACGCGGACTCGCGCGGGTCGGGGAAGCCCGCCATGCCGCCGCGCTGGCGAAGCTTCGGCAGCAGCGGAAGCCGCCCCGTCAGCAGCTTGTGCGGATAGCACTGGTGCCCCACGTCGAACAGAAGCCGGTCGCTTCCGAAGTCGAAGACGTAGTGCAGGGCGATGGTGAGTTCGACGACGCCGAGATTCGGTGCGAGGTGACCTCCGCTGCGAGAGATCTGATCGCAGATCGCGTAGCGGATCTCGGCGGCGAGCTCCTGAAGTTGCGGGATCGACAGGGCCTTCAGGTCGGCTGGGGAGCCGATGCCGGGGAGCAACTTCAATTGCATTGCAGAAGAACTCGGGTGCGGGGAAGCGAGGCGGATCGGGGAGACCCGCGTCGCGGAGGAGCAGACGGCATGAACCAAGGAGCGGTTCGAGGGGACCCTCGAATGCGATGCGGATTGTAACGGTCGAGATTCCGCCCGCAGAGTTCGACGTGCCGATCCGTGCTTCCGGAGGGACCGGGAACCGAGCGTGCGGCGATCACCGGGGGCGATTCTTCGGTCGGAACTCCGGCTCGAGGCGGCCGGCGGAAGCGGGCGGAGATTCATCCCGTCGAGCCGCGAGGCTCGACCCTGCCCGGACGCACGCGGTTCGCCGCGCCCCGGCCTTAGGTCGATCGCTCCGCGTCGTGCCGCCTCGCGAGCCGGCACGGACGCTCGCCTGCATCGGCCTACTTCGTGCGCGTCGCGAGGTCCTCGGCGAGCCGGCGAAGAGGATCGGCCGCCTCGTCGAGCGGGCTCAACGCCTCGATCGCCTGCCGACGCATCGATTCGATGAGGGTGCGGGTGCCGTCGAGGCCGTGGACGCGGGGATAGGTGAGCTTGCCGGCCTCGCGGTCCTTGCCCGCCGCCTTGCCAAGGTGCTCGGTGGACTGGGTCTCGTCGAGCAGGTCGTCGACCGCCTGGAACATCTGGCCGATCACGATTCCGTAGGTGTCGAGCGCCGCAAACGCCTCGTCCGACGCTTCGGCGGCGATCGCGCCGAGGCGGCAGGCGACGCGGATCATCGCGCCGGTCTTTCGGTCATGGATCCCGCAGAGCTGTCGCTCGAGCGGCAGCGACGGATCGGTGCCGCCGAGGGTGTCGTACACCTGCCCATAGATCATCTGATTGGTGGCGACGATGAGTTCGCGGGTGGCGCGGGACGGATCGACCGGGCTGGCCGCCACGGTTCCGATCGCGAGCGTCATCAGGAAGTCGCCGGCGAGCACCGCGGTCGCCTCGTCGAAGGCCCGATGGACGGTGGGGCGTCCTCGCCGCAGATCGTCGTCGTCGAGGGCCGGCAGATCGTCGTGCACGAGGCTGAAGGCGTGGACGAGTTCGGTGGCCGCGGCCGGAAGCAGCGCCGAGTCGTACGCGCCGCCGGCGGCGATCGCGCTGCGAAGGCACAGCAACGGACGAAGCCGCTTGCCTCCGCCGAGCACGGCGTAGCGGGCCGCTTCGAGCAGGCGAGGCGGCGCATCGGTCTCGGCGTCGATCCTCGACGCGAGCGTCGCCTCGACCGCCTCCAGCAGGGACTCCGACCGGATCGACTCGGATCGATGCGTCATGGGACTGGCGGAAGCGGAACTCATCGTGGCGTGGGTCTCTGAATGACTCCTGGCAGGGCGACGAGTCTAGCGAAGGATTCGGTCGCTCCCGCGGGGGATCGCCGAGGTCGCGGCGCCTCGTCCTGCCGGACCGAACAGTGTGCCGCCAGAGCATTCGTATGATCCGCTCGCATGAGTGGACTGGCAGCCACCTTCTTCGATGTGATGGCCCGCGGCGGGGTCACGATGTGGCCGTTGCTCGGCCTGAGCGTGGTCTCGGTGTCGCTGATCCTCGAGCGGGGCCTCTACTGGTGGCGGACCAACGGCCGAACCGGCCGATCCGAGGTGGCCCGTCTCGCCGACGCGCTGCGTCGGAACGACCGTCCGGCGGTGGAGGCGATCGCGGCGGCGCGGGGCTCGAGCTACGGCCGCTTCGCGGCGGCGATCTCGACGCGGGGCTACTCCGACGCGATCGCGATCGAGGCGATCGAGGCGCAGCGGCCGGAGATCGATCGATTCATGGTGATCCTCTCGACGGTGATCACCGCGGCGCCGATGCTCGGCATCCTCGGCACGGTCCTCGGCATCATCCAGAGCTTCGAACTGCTCGGCGGCGAGAACATCCTCACCGACCCCAAGGAGGTCTCCGCCGGCATCGCCGAGGCGTTGATCACCACCGCGTCGGGCCTGACCGTCGCCCTGCTCACGCTCTTCCCGTTCATGGCGTTCAAGGCGCAGTCGGAGCGGGCGCTCGGCCGGATGGAGGCGCTGGCCGCCGCGGCGGCGCAGGGCAGTTCGGCTTCGAAGCAGCCGGCGTGATCGCCGCGACGAGGTTCAGTCGTCGGTGTGCTCGAACTGCACGCCCGAACCGGCGCCTTCGCCCGCGACATCGATCCAACGCGAGAAGTCCTCGAGCTGGTTGATGCCGGCGTTGTCGGTGCTCAGGTCGGCGCGGACCGTGGCGATCGAGACGTTGTGCCGGGCGATGGGAACCGCCTGCGCCTGGAACACGCGGATGCCCGCGGCCATCGCGGTGGCGAGCATGCCCGTTCCGGTGGTGAGTTCCTGGAAGTCGTCGCCGTAGGAAAGCTGCCACACCTGCTCGGTGCCGAGCTTGGGCGGCACGACCCACGCGGCGCCGGGCTGGGTGGAGCCGGTGCGGTCCTTGTAGAAGCCGGGCTCTCGATAGGCCGACGCGGCGAAGACCACCAGCTCGCTCGGGCGACGGATCGAGCCCGGCGACTGGACGACGAGGCGGCCGCGGAGCTGCTGTCCGCCGCCGTCGGTGAACGCGGCGTTCGCGAACACCGGCCGACCCGTGGCCGGCAAGCCCGGGTCGCTCGTGAACGGCTCCCACCAGCCGCCGACGTAGTAGGCGTTGATGCCGAATGCAGGGCTGTCCGCGACGAGGGCCGGGCTGGTGTCGAAGTCGGCGCCGTCGATCTCGAGGTACCCGTAGAGCGTCTCGAAGTCGAAGGAGAGGAACGGCATCAGCCGCCACGCGTAGGTCCGACAGAACTCCGGGGCCAGCGCGTCGCCGCCGCTGTTCTTGTACTTCACCTTCCACGCCTGCTGGACTTCCGGCTCGAGCCAGCCCGGGATCAGCTTCTCCTCGTAGGTCGCCGAGTACTGGCTCCACGCAAGGCCGACCTGGCGACCCGTGTTCAGTTCCTTCGCCTTGCGGGCGCTGCGTCCCGCGGTCTGCAGTCCGACCGCGACCAGACCCACGAGCAGCACGATGATCCCCAGCACGACGAGGATCTCGACGATGGTGAAGCCGCGGCGGGAACGGTGGGGCATGGCAGGATCCTCGTTGGAGAAGCGGCGACTATACGGAAGGGGCGCGCGGGCGGGTCCCCCGACTTGCCGCCGCGTCCGATCGGTCAGTCGCTCTGCCCGACGGTGATCTTCTCGACGAGGCCCGCGCGGATCTTGTCGACGCCCGAGCCGAGTTCGCCGATCGGATCCGGCGGGACGATGTCGACCCGCTTCTCGCCGAGCCTCGCCTCGCCGCGGCGCACACGGTCCTGGAAGCCCCGGCACTCCTCGAGCAGTCGGGGCAGGATCTCCGCCTCGGGCACGTTCGCGACCTTCTCGCCCTGGACGTAGATGATGCCCCGGCGATCGCCGGCGAAGACCGCCACGTCGGCCCCTTCGGCCTCGCCGGGACCGTTCACGACGCAGCCCATGACCGCCACCTTGATGGGCAGTTCGATCTCCTTCGAGAGGAGCTTCTCGACGTCCTGCACCAGGGTGAAGAGATCGACCTGGATGCGGCCGCAGGTGGGGCACGCGATGAGCTCGGCGCCCTTGCGGGTGCGCTTGCCGAGGGAGTAGAGCATCTCGAGGCCGTCCTTCACCTCGTCGATGTGATCGCTCGCATAGCTGAGGCGAATGGTGTCGCCGATCCCGTTGGCGATGAGCGTGCCGAGGGCGACGACCGAGCGGATCGCGCCGGTCGAGCGGGGGCCCGCATGCGTCACGCCGAGGTGCAGCGGATAGTCGAAGCGCTTGGAGATCTCGGTGTAGGCGTCGATCACGAGCGACGCGTCCATGCTCTTCGCGCTGATCGCGACGTCGTGGAACCCGCGTGCGTCGAAGATGTCGAGGTACTCCTCGAGCTTGGCGATCATGAGGGCGAGCAGGTGGCCCGAGCGATGTCCCTCGAAGTACATGCCGAGCTCCTCGGCGCGGCGCTGCTTGTCGCGTCGCTCGATGATCGAGCCCTCGTTCACGCCGATCCGGATCGGGATCCGGCGCTCCTTGCAGGCGTCGATCACGGCATTGACCTGCTCGCGGTCGGAGATGTTGCCGGGATTGAGCCGGATCTTGTGGACGCCCGCCTCGATCGCCTCGAGGGCCCGCTTGTAGTGGAAGTGGACGTCGGCCACGATCGGCACGCGGGTCTGGGCGAGGATCTCCTTGAGGGCCTCGGTGTCCTTCCGCTCCGGCACCGCGACCCGGACCACGTCGGCCCCGGCCTCGCGGTAGCGCTCGATCTCGGCCACGGTGGAGTCGATGTCGTGGGTGTAGCCCGCGGTCATGGTCTGGACCGCGATCGGAGCGTCGCCGCCGATGCGGACGATGCCGGTTCGAGCGTCGCCGAGGGAGATCTGCCGCGTGGGTCGTCGGGGATTCATGGGGCGGGATTGTAGGGGTGGGAGAGCCCGAATCGCCGATCGCTACCCTCTCATTCACCACGGCCCACGCGGTCGAGGCAGGAGACCCGCCATGGACCATGCTCGCCCGGCGTTCCTTCGTACCCGCCTCTCCGTGATGATGTTCCTGCAGTACGCGATCTGGGGCGCGTGGCTCCCGATCCTCTACCCCTTCCTGATGGGCCACCGCAGCTTCTCGCTCGCGGAGACCGGCAACTGCCTCGCGGCCGGGGCGGTGGGCGCGATCTTCGGCCCCTTCATCGCGGGCCAACTCGCCGACCGGCTCTTCTCGACCGAGAAGCTCCTCTTCGCGAGCCATCTCGTCGGAGCCGTGGTCGTGTGGATGCTCGGCACGGTCGAGACCTACGACTCGTTCCTCGCGCTGAGCTTCCTCTACGGGTTCGTCTACGCCCCGACGATCGCGCTCACGAACTCGCTCGCCTTCTCCCACATCGAGAACCGCGACCGCGACTTCGGTCCGATCCGGCTTTGGGGCACGATCGGCTGGATCGCCGCGGGCATCGCGGTCGGACAGGTGCTCCTGCGACTGCATTCGCCCGCGGGCGCGGAGGCGGCCGAGCTGTTGGCGTCGCAGAACGCAGGCCGCGGCTTCGCCTTCCAGTTGAGCGCGGTGCTCGGCGTCGCGATGGCGATCTACTGCCTCACGCTTCCCCACACCCCACCCTCGGGCCGGCGCGATGCGGCCGCGGGGACTCCCGGCAAGACGATGGCGTGGGTCGAGGCGCTGCGCGAGATCAGATTGCAGCCGCTGGTGACGCTCTTCCTGATCGCGGTGCCGGTGAGCATGATCCACCAGTTCTACTTCGTCTTCACCAGCGACTTCGTCAGCGGCATCCAGGCCGCGGCGCAGAGCGCCGGCGCGGACGCCTTCGCCAACGCGGTCAACAACGTCCTCGGCGTCGGCGGCGGCGGTCTCATGACGATCGGGCAGATGACCGAGATCGGCGTGCTGGCCCTCATGCCGATCCTCGCGACGACGCTCTCCCGAAAGAGCCTGCTCGCGATCGGACTCGTCGCCTACGCGGCGAGGATGGCGCTCTTCGCCTACTTCCCGGAACTCGGGCCGGTGCTGCTCGGCGTCGCGCTCCACGGGCTCTGCTTCGGGTGCTTCATCTTCGTCGCGTTCATGATCGTCGACGAGCGCACGACGCCCGACGTTCGGGCGACGGCCCAGAACCTCTTCAACCTCGTGATCGTCGGAATCGGCATCATCGTGGGCAGCTGGTTCGCCGGCAGCGTCGTCGGTCCCTGGGCACTCGACCCGGTGCTCACCGACGCGGGCGTCGCGGTGCTCGGAGCCGACGGCGAGCCCGAGATGGCGATGAACTTCACGCGTCTCTTCAGCGTGCCGATGTGGATGGCGATCGCCTGCCTCGGGGCGCTCGTGGTCTTCTATCCCGGCGGGCGAAGCCCGTCGCAGACCTGAGGCGAGCCGGTCAGGCCTCGCTCCAACGCTCGAGTTCCTGCACCGCGCCGGGCAGCGAGAGCGCCGCGATCGGCGTGCCCTCGGCGACCGGCGTGCCGTCGAGCCGCGTCACGACGAGCGGCGGATGGGCGGCCATGTGCCGCTCGAGGGTCTTGCCGAGTTCGCTCTTCTGCGCCTCGTCGAGCTTCGTCCACGCCTCGCGACCGCGGCACTTGGGGAACTTGGAGCACCCGAGCCACGGGCCGCGCTTGCCTTCGCGAAGGTTGAGCGGAGCGCTGCACTTGGGGCAGGGGATCTCGGTCACCACCGGCGGCGGGGCGGGGAACTTGAGATTGCCCTTCTTGTCGAGGTTCAGGACGAACTTCACCTTCGGATAGTTCTCGCTCGCGAGGAACTTCCCGAAGCGGCCGGTCCGCAGGATCATCTGCGAGCCGTCCTCGGGGCACTGCAGATCGACCCGCTCCTCGAGCATCGGCCGCCCCTGTCGATCGACGGGCGCCGCGTACTCGCACTCCGGGTAGCCGCTGCAGGAGAGAAAGCGACCGTTCTTGCCGAAGCGGTACTGCGTCCGGCGCCCGCACTTCGGACAGGCGTAGGGAGCCGGTTCGATCTCGGCGCGGGCGTGGGTCATCTTCTCGCCCGCGTGCTCGAGGGCATCGCGGAACGGGCCGTAGAAGGACCGCAGCATCTGCTTCCAGTCGCGATGCTGCTCCTCGACCGCGTCGAGTTCCGACTCCATCTGCCGCGTGTAGCCGACGTCCATGAGATCCGGAAAGCCCTCGATCAGCTTGTCGGTGACCTTGATGCCGAGGTCCGTCGCGTGGAACCGGCGATCGACGAGCTCGACGTACTCGCGATCGACGATCGTCTTCATGATCGAGGCGTAGGTCGAAGGCCGGCCGATGCCTTCCTCCTCGAGCTTCTTGACGAGCGAGGCCTCGCTGTAGCGAGGTGGCGGGCTCGAGAAGACCTGATCCGGCTCGATCGAGAATGGCGAGAGCGCGTCGCCTTCGCGCAGCGACGGAAGTTCCGGCTCGTCGCCGGCGACGCCGACGCCGACCCGCAGCGATCCGTCGAAGCCGAGCACGCGGCCGGTGGCCATGAGGACCGCGCCCGGGACGTCGGTTCGGGCAAGTCGCACCGTGGTCGAGCGGTACTGCGGGGGGTTCATCTGGCAGGCGAGGAAGCGGCTCCACACCAGGCGGTAGAGCTTGAACTGCTCTTCGCTGAGCGAGCCGCGCACCGAGTCGGGTGTGCGACGGACGTCGGTCGGACGGATCGCCTCGTGGGCCTCCTGGGCGTCCTTGTTGCTCGAGCTGAAGGTGCGCGGCTTGTCGGGCAGGTACTTCGCGCCGAACGCCTCGTCGATGAACGATCGCGCCGCCGCGATCGCCTCGGGCGCGAGGTGCGTGGAGTCCGTTCGCATGTAGGTGATGAGGCCGACTTCACCCTCGCCCACGACGTTGACGCCCTGATAGAGCTGCTGGGCGATCCGCATGGTCCGGTCGGTGCCGAAGGAGAGTTCGCTCGAGGCGGCCATCTGCAGCGTCGAGGTGATGAAGGGCGGGGGCGTGCGTCCGGAGGTCGGCTTGCTCTCGATGCTCTCCACCGCGTAGCGGGCCGCGGGATCGAGTTCGCCGGAGATCGCGGTGGTGTGCTCCGCCGGGCCCTTGCCGCCCGGGTTCGCCCGGCGATCGACCCGCACTCCTCGCAGGCCCACCCGCTCGGCGACCTTCGCCGCATCGGCGGACAGGTCGCGCACGGAGTCCTTCGTGCAGGCGAGCGAGAAGGGCTTGCCGTCGAGTTCGACGAGATCCGCCTCGATCGCCGCGTGCTCGGCGAGCCACTGCAGGCGGTCCTTCACCGAGGTGCCGCGGCCCCGCTCGTCGACTCTCGCGAGCAGCGCCGCGAAGGGCGCGACGAGCGACGGCGACTTCTCCGGGGCGGCGAGCCTCGCCGTGAACCGCCACGACTCGTCGGGCACGAACTCGGCGATCTCGCGTTCGCGTTCGACGACGACGCGCACCGCGACCGACTGCACGCGTCCGGCGGAAAGGCCGCGAGCGACCTTCTTCCAGAGCAGCGGCGAGACCTGATAGCCGACGATGCGATCGAGGATTCGACGGGCCTGCTGCGCGTTGACCTTGTCGAGGTCGATCGCGTGCGGACGATCGAAGGCCCGTTGGATCTCCTCCTTGGTGATCGCGTTGAAGATCACCCGCTTCGCGGTGCGCGGGTCGATCCCGAGCACCTCGGCGAGGTGCCAGGCGATCGCCTCGCCTTCGCGGTCGAGGTCGGTGGCGAACCAGACGTCGCTCGCCTCGCGGCACGCCTTGCGGAGGGCCGCCACCGTCTTCTGCTTGTCGGGAGAGACGACGTAGGTCGGATCGAACGTGTCGAGGTCGACGCCGGGAACCGGCTCCTTGGATCCCTTCTCGGCCTTGGTGGGCAGGTCGCGGATGTGTCCGACCGAGGCCTGCACCACGAAGCCCGGACCGAGATAGCGGTTGATGGTCTTCGCCTTCGCCGGGCTCTCGACGATCACGAGTTGGCGTCCGTCGGCGCTGGCCCGGCCCGCTGGCGAGCGGCGAGCGGAGGCTCCGTCGCCGGCGGATCGGGACGATCGGGACGTGGAGCGGGTCGAGGTCTTCTTGCGGGTCGCCATGAGGGGAAGGATCGGGTCCAGAGCGAGGCGTGGGGAGGACGGGACACGGCGACTTCAGGCGGATCCCAACGGCGTCCGCGAGCAGGCGACGAACCTGACAACGGTCATGACAAGCCCCGGTGAAGGGCGGGATTGGAACCAGTTCCCGCCTCGAAAGTCAACAGACGTTCCCAAAGCGGGTGGGGAAATCGACTCCGCGTCAGGGTCGCCGGGCGGTCCAAACGGAGGCTCGGGGACCGATCCGCCGCCCTCGGGCACGCTCAGGATGGTCGGATCGGGCCCAGTCGCGCGAGGGTCTCGTCGAGGAGATTCGTGGGGTCGGCTTGGCCGGCGTGGAGCACGATCGAACCGGGGCGGGCGCGGAACCGCTTCATCCAAGTCCGCTGCTGCTTGGCGTATCGACGGGTTCGGATCTTGATCTCCTCGGTGGCGTCGGGCAGGCTCATGCGTCCAGCGAGGACTTCCGCGAGTTGGCGATAGCCGACCGCCTCCGCGGCCTGCCGGTGCAGGGGCCCCGCCCGGACCAGACGCTCGACCTCGCCGAGCCAGCCGGCCTCGAGCATCGCTCGGGTCCGCCGGTTGATCCGAGCGTTGGCGAACTCGACCGGCCGATCGATCGCCACGACTCGAATCCGTCTCGAAAGGGCGGTTCCGTCCGAATCCCACTGGGCCTGCCATTGCGAGATCGGGCGGCCGGTCGCCCGAAACACCTCGACCGCCCGCAGCGTGCGGCGGCGGTCCGCCACATGGATTCTCGAAGCGGCGTCCGGATCGACCCGCTCGAGTTCCGCGCGGAGGGCCTCGGTCGGGGCGTCTTCGAGTTCGCGCCGCGTGGCGGCATCGGCCGAGGGCCCCTCGAACAGTCCCGCAAGGAGCGCCTGCACGTAGAGATGGGTTCCGCCGACGACGATCGGCAGGCGATGCCGCGCGTCGATCGCCGCGATCGTCGATTCGGCGGCGGCGAGCCACTCCGCGACGTTGAAACGGGACTCGAGGTCGTGGGGGTCGACCAGATCGATCAGGTGGTGCGGAACACGAGCCTGGTCCTCGCGGGTCGGCTTCGCGGTGCCGATGTCGAGTCCCTTCCAGACCTGCATCGAGTCCGCGGAGACGATCTCGCCGCCCGAGGGCCATCGTTCGGCGAGCAGCGTCGACAACGCGCTCTTGCCGCTCGCGGTGGTGCCGAGCACGAGGAGGATGGGGGAGGCTTGCTCGGTCACGACGGGCGCCGATCGAGGAAGGTCGATCGTCTCTGCGGAGTGTGCACGGTCCGTATCATCGTCGCCGCGGCCTCGCGTGGGATCCCGGAGCCCTCTCGAACCGCCTTCTCGTCTCGTGGAGCCGCTTCAATCATGGGCAAGCGTTCGATCGCCGATCTCGATGTCGCTGGGAAGCGAGTGCTCGTCCGCGTCGACTTCAACGTGCCGCTCGACGGGGGGAGGATCACCGACGATCGCCGCGTTCGTGCGGCACTCCCGACGGTTCGATCGATCCTCGAGCGGGGCGGCCGCGCGGTGCTGATGAGCCACCTCGGACGTCCCGAGGGCGCCGGTTTCGAGGCGGAATTCTCCCTGCGGCCGGTCTCCGCAAGGCTTGCGGACCTGCTCGGCGACGCGGCCCCTCGGGGCGTGGCCTTTCCGAGCGAGGACTGCGTCGACCACGCGGCCGCCGAGGCGGTGGCGGCGATGGCGGACGGCGACGTGGTGCTGCTCGAGAACCTCCGTTTCCACAAGGGTGAGAAGAAGGGCGATGGCGGATTTGCGGGCAAGCTCGCCTCGCTCGGCGACGCCTATTGCAACGACGCCTTTGGGACCTGTCATCGCACCGATGCGTCGATGTTCGCGGTGCCGATGGCGATGAAGCCCCGACCGGCGGTGGCGGGTTTTCTGCTCGAAGCGGAGTTGCAGTACCTGCAGGACGCCGTTGCGAATCCAGGCCGACCCTTCGTCGCCATCCTCGGCGGCGCCAAGGTCTCCGACAAGCTCGGCGCCATCCGAAACCTCCTGCAGAAGGTCGACACGCTGGTGATCGGCGGCGCGATGGCCTACACGCTGCTCTCCGCGAAGGGCGTCGAGGTCGGCGCGAGCCGCGTCGAACCGGCGATGAGGGAGGAGGCCGAGGAGGTCCTCACCCTCGCGAATGCTCTCGGCAAGCGGATCCTGCTTCCGACGGATCACGTCTGCGGGCAGGCGTTCGAGTCGGGCACGCCGACGAGGACCGTCGAGGATGGGATTCCAAGCGGGTGGATGGGGCTCGACATCGGACCCCGCACCGCGGCGGAGTTCGCCCGGACGATCGTCGCCGCCCGCACGGTGGTCTGGAACGGACCGATGGGGGTGTTCGAGATGCCGCCCTTCGACGCCGGCACCCGCGCCATCGCCGATGCGGTGGTCGCGGCCACGGCCGCGGGGGCCACGACCATTGCCGGTGGCGGCGACACCGCCGCGGCGGTGGAGGTCTTCGGCGTCGCGGATCGGCTCAGCCATGTCTCCACCGGGGGCGGGGCGAGCCTCGAAATGCTGGAAGGGCGTCACTTCGAGTCGCTCGACGCCCTCGACGAGGCGTGATTGGTCGCGGTTTGAGTCGATCCCGCGTCGTCACGTCGCTCCGGCACATCGCGGTGCTACACTCGAAATGCAGTCGTTTCGGTCCGCGCCTCCTGTCAGGAAACCGCCCATGTTCACCCAGGTCCTGCCTTCCCTCGCGCTCGTGACGGCGACCGTGGCCGTTTCGTCCGCCCACGCTCAGACCACCCTCAGGGTTGGTGATGCCGCTCCGCCGCTGTCGATCGCCGAGTGGGTGCAGGGCGACGTGTCGGGGCTCGAGCCGGGCAAGGTGCATCTGGTCGAGTTCTGGGCGACCTGGTGCGGGCCGTGCAAGAAGTCGATTCCGCACCTCGATTCGCTCCACGACAAGTACGCCGGCAAGGGGCTCGTCGTCGTCGGGGTGAGCAACGAGAAGCCCGAGACCGTGAAGCCCTTCGTGCAGGGACGCGGCAGCGGCATGAGCTATCCGGTGGCGGTCGATCAGAACGATCAGACCACGCAGGCCTGGATGAAGGCGGCCGGCAAGGACGGCATTCCCTGCGCGTTCCTCGTCACCCGCGACGGCAAGATCGCCTGGATCGGTCATCCGGCCGATCCGGAGATGGACCGCGCGATTCCCAAGCTGCTGGCCGGCAAGTACGACCCCGCCGCCGAGAAGAAGGCTGCGCCGGTCCTCGCCGCCGCCGAGCGGGCGGCCCGTCAGAGGAACTATCGCGAGGCCTACGGCCACTTCGACAAGGTGATCGAGATCGACCCCAAGGTCTTCTCGGGCGTGGTGCTTCGGCGGTACGAACTCATGCTGACGGGCGAGAAGGACGTCGATGCGGCGAAGGCGTACCTCGCCGACAAGATCGCCACGCAGTACGTCGCGGATCCGATCACCCTCGCCGAGTTCGCCGACGCGCTCGTCAACGATCCGAAGTACCAGCCGCGCGATCTCGCGCTGGCGCAGGCGGCGTCCGCCGCGATGCTCGCCACCGCGCCCGATCGCCCGGAGTCGCTCGCGGTGGTCGCCATGGTCCAGTTCGCCAACGGCGAGGTCGAGGAGGCGATCGAGAACCAGCAGCAGGCATGGATGCTCGCTCCGACGAGCGAGAAGGCGGAGTATCGACGCATGCTCGACAACTACCGCTCGAGCGCCGTTCGCAGGTCTTCGATCACCCGCTGACCGTTCGAGGCGGGGGGGGGGG
>JBMSXH010000006.1:0-19878 GCA_049425445.1 Phycisphaerales bacterium
CCGAAGACATCGGGGCCGAGGACTTTCGCACGCGGATCCGCGAGCACCGCCTCGACGGGCGGGTGCACCTCGTCGGCGAGGTGGCCGGCGAGTTCAAGAAGGGCCTCCTTGCCGGCGCAACGTGCTTCGTCCAGCCGAGTCGCCAGGAAGGCTTCAGCGTCGCCATCCTCGAAGCGCTCGCCGCAGGCCGTCCGGTCGCAATCACCGAGGGGTGCAATTTCTCCGAGGTTCGCGACGCCGAGGCGGGATTCGTCGTCCCGTTCGAGCGGAACCCGCGCGCCGAGGCGATCGCGAGGCTGCTGAAGGACCCCGCGGACGCGGCCCGCCGGGGCGCGAACGGACGATCGCTCGTCGAGCGTCGGTACACGTGGGAGGCGATCGCGTCGCAGTGCATCGACGCCTACCGACGAGGGATCGTCCGCGCCGCGTCGAGCGCCTGATCCTCCTGACGCGGAGGCCTGCTAGGCCTGTCCGCTCGCCCACCGCCAGGTCGCTGCAAGCCCGTCTTCGAATGAAACCGGAGGGGCGTAGCCCAGGACACGCGTGACCCGCTCGATGCTCGCGCAGGAGTGCGGCACATCGCCTGCCCGCGGAGGCTGAAACTGCGGATCGAGCTCCCGACCGGAGACCTGCGAGAGCACTCGGAGCAGATCCAGCAGACTGCGCCGCTCGCCGAGTCCGACGTTGAACACGTCGCCACGCAACTCCCGCGCTGGATCGGCCGCCAGCCGGATCGCCTCGACGACGTCGGCGACGGGCACGAAGTCGCGGGTCTGCGAGCCATCTCCAAAGACCAGCGGCCGGCGGCCCTCGGCGGCGGCGGCCATGAATGCCGAGATGACTGCCGCATAGGCGGACTTGGGATCCTGCCGCGGGCCGAACACGTTGAAGAAGCGGAGGCTCGCCGCATGGAAGCCGTACCGCCTCGAATAGGACTGCAGAAGCAGTTCGCCGGCTGCCTTGTGCGCCGCGTAGGGCGAGGCGCAGTCGAACGGCTGCGCCTCCTTCGAGGGAAGCGCTGGGGTCGGTCCGTAGACAGCGGCTGAACTCGCGAACGCCACGCTCCGAACACCCGACTCGCCAGCGATGCGGAAGACCCTCTCGGCGCCTTCGAGGTTGATCCGGAAGGCTCGCTCGGGATCCTCCCATGTTCTCGGCACGGAGACTTCCGCCGCAAGGTGCACGAGCAGTTGGCACCCTGCGACGGCCTCTCGGACCGCCTGCTCGTCCAGTACCGAGCCCTCGAGAAACTCCGCGCCTTCCGCGAGGTTGCGACGATGCCCCGACGAGAGATCGTCCAGCACCCGTACCTGGGCTCCGCAGGACAGAAGCGAGGTGCAGAGATGCGAGCCGATGAATCCGGCGCCGCCGGTGACGAGGGCGCGTTCAGGCCGATAGAGATGCGTGTTCATGGACTCCTTGCCGCGGCGAGCCTCTCCGATTCCTAGATCGGCTCTGCGGCGCCGATTCACCACCCGTTGACCGGGCCTCCGTTGAGAATCCACCTCGTCCAGCACCGCATCATGCCCTACCGAGTGCCGCTGCTCGCGGCGCTCGCGGGATCTCCCGGTCTCGACCTCGTGGTCTGGGCCGGCCGATCGATCTCGCCGGCGCTCGCCACAGTCGAGGCCGCTGGGGTCGAGGTCCGGGATGCTCCGTTCCGACGGTACGGGCCATTCCTCTGGCAGCCAGCCTCGATCACCGCGGCCCGCGAGGCGGAAGTCGTCGTGCTCGGATGGAACACGCGATCGCTCGACATCCCGCTGGCGCTTCGGACGGCCCGGCGGCATGCCACCGGGAGCGTGCTGTGGGGGCACGGATTCGGCAAGACCCGTCCGGGCCTGGGCGATCGAATCCGCCTCCGGACGGCCCGAAGGGCCGATGCGGTGCTGCTCTACGGGCCATCCACCCGCCGGCGCATGGTCGATCTCGGACTTCCCGAAGACCGGACATTCTCCGCTCCCAACGCGATCGATCAGTCCTCGATCGCGGCCGCCGCCGCAGATTGGAGAGGCCGACCCGCGGCGCTCGCCGAGTTCAGGAGTCGCGAGGGTCTGACCGGCCCGGTGGTGCTCTTCCTCTCGAGGCTCGAGGCCGACAAGAACCCACCGCTCCTCGTCGAGGCCTTCGCGCAGCTGCTGCGCAAGCGCCCCGACGCAGCCCTCGTCTTCGTCGGCGACGGCTCCGCCCGGGCCGCGACCGAAGCCGCAGTCGATCGATTCGGCATCCGCGATCGGGTCCGATTCGCCGGCGCCACCTACGACGAGGCGAAGATCGCCCCCTGGGCCGTGTCGGCGAGCCTCCTCGTGCATCCGGGAGGAATCGGTCTCAGTCTCATGCACGCCTTCGGCTACGGGCTGCCGGTGATCACCACCGACCGCATGGAGCTCCACGGCCCGGAGGTCGAGATCCTCGATCAAGGGCGGAATGGCCTGTTCTTCCGCCACGGCGATGCCGCGGATCTGGCCATTCGGATCGAGTCGATGCTCGAGGACCCCGCTCGGCTCGCCACCATGTCCGCCGAAGCGTTCAGGACGGTCGACGGCCCGAACGGTCGCAACATTCCGGCCATGGTCTCGGGCTTCCTTGCGGCGATCGAGGCCGCGGCGGCTCGATGCGGCCATCGAGCGGGGATCGCGTCGGACCGGGCCTCCAACCGATGAACGACTCCCGGAGCGTCGGACCGGGCCGACCAGGCATGCGCATCCGATGACCCTTTCCGTCCAACTCGTCCAGCCGATCGTCCCGTCCTATCGGTTGCCCGTGTTTCGCGGTCTCGCGGCCGCGCCGGGCATCGATCTCACCGTGTGGGCGGACTCGAAGGGCGAGGCATCCTCGCTTCAAGGAGTCACTTCGGACGCCGGCTTCCGCATGCGACCCGCGCCGATCCGTCGAGTCGGCCCGTTCTTCTGGCAGTCCGCCTCGATCGCCGCAGCCAAGAGCGGGGCGGACGTGCTTCTGCTCAGCTGGGCCTCGCGTTCGCTCGACCTGACGTTCGCGCTGCGGGCCGCGCGGCGGCGTGGCGTCGCCACCATCCTGTGGGGGCACGGCTTCGGCACGAGTCATCCCCTGCTCGGCGATCTTCGTCGATCGAGATCGCGAGACGCCGCGGACGCGTTCCTCCTGTATGGACCTGCCGGACGGGATCGGCTCGCCAAGGCGGGCTTCGCGCAGGAGCGTCTCTTCGTGGCCCCCAACGCGATCGATCAGGCTTCCATCGCCGCGGCGGCCTCCGACTGGCGCGCCGATCCGGCTCGGTCGACCGCATTCCGCATTCGGCATGGGCTCGGCGACGATCCGATCCTGCTCTACGTCGCGCGACTCGAGTCGGAGAAGCTCCCGCAACTGGCGATCGAAGCGCTGTCGATCCTGCGACGAAGTCTTCCCGCGCGACTGGTCTTCATCGGCGATGGGGCGATGCGAAGCGATCTCGAGCATCTGGCCCGTGATCGCGGCGTCGCGGATGCCGTGATCTTCCTGGGAGCGATCTACAAGGAGTCTGAGATCGCCCCGTGGGCCTGTTCAGCCTCGTGCCTCGTGCACCCGGGCGCAATCGGACTGAGCATCTTCCATGCCTTCGGATACGGGCTGCCCGTGATCACGTCGGGTCGCGCCGAGATCCAGATGCCCGAGTTCGAGACGCACCGGGACGGCGTGAACGGGCTCGTGTGCCGCCATGCGGACGCCGAGGACCTTGCGTCCAAGATCGCGCAGCTGCTCGAGGACGACGCGCTGCGGCGACGAATGTCCGAAGCGGCGCTCGCCACCATCTCGGGACCCCGTGGCCGAAACCTCGACGGCATGGTGGCGGGGTTCCTCGACGCCATCGACTTCGCCGCATCGCGGCACGGCAAGTCGCGGCACTGACTCGAGCCTGGACCGCTCCCTAGACTCCGAGGCGTTCGTCATCGCATCGACCCCGACCCCATGCCGAATGCCGGTGCAACCAGACCATGAGTGACGCCCTCCCCGCTGCCGCGGGATTCCGGCTCGCCGCCGGATGGGATTCGCTCGAGGCAGTATGGCTCGCGCGCCCCGCCGACGAGCAGACCTGGCCTGGCTGCCTCGACAAGGCCCGGATGGAGTGGGAGAACTTCGCGACGCGGCTTCGCGACGCCGTCGAGATCCGGGAGCTCGGCTCGCTCGGCATCGTGGCGAGCCACAGCGCGATTCGCGACGTCGGCCCAGCCTTCCTGGTGCATCCCGAACACGGCGTCGCAGCCGTGACGTTCCGTCGCGATCGGCACGACGAGCGTGCTGCACGCCACGACCTCGATCGCGGCGTTCCGGAGGCCATCGCATCCCGGTCGGGCCTTCCGGTCTTCGAATGTCCCCTTCCGCTCGACGGCGGATCGCTCGACACCGATGGACTCGGAACGCTGCTCGTCGCCGAGGCGTGCCTTGGCGCGGCGCGCGTCCGGTCCGGGCTCGACCGCGACGGCTTCGAGTCGAAGCTCCGCGAAACGCTTGGAGCCTCCTCGATCGTCTGGCTCTCCGGAGCCGGTGAAGACGGCGGCGTCGGTCCTCGTCTCGATGATCTCGCCCGCTTCGTCGCGCCGGGAATCGTCGCGGCGGTCGACGCGCCGCCGGGCCATCCCGATCATTCGGTTCTCTCGTCGAACCGCGATCACCTCCGCTGCGCGACCGATGCCCGCGGGCAGCGCCTCGAGATCGTGCCGCTTCCCACGCCCACGCCGATCCATCACGACTTCCCGGCAGGTGGTCCCGGTCCGGGCGGGCGACGATCGCTGCCGGCGAGCCACGCGAACTTCCTCGTCGCCAACGGTCGGATCTTCGTGCCGGTCTTTGGCAGCCGAAGCGACGATCTGGCCTGCCGGCGGCTCGAGGATGCCTCCGGGCTGCCGGCGGTCTCGGTGATGGCCCGCAGCCTCGTCGTCGGGCTCGGAAGTCTGCATCGGATGACCTGCCCGCAGCCCGCGCCGCCCACGAAGGCCTGAAGCCATTGCGGTGCGGATGGCGATTCGGGCGATAACCGAAGTCGATGTCCGAATCCGCACCGATCCGCTTCTCCGACGGCCTGCTGGGGCGGACGGTGCTGCTGGGCATCCTGCCCACCGCCGCCGTCCTCGCCGGCGTGATCGTCGTCGGCGCCTACAACCGCTACCAGTCGCTTCGGGAAGGCGCGGAGGCGTCGCTCAAGAGCCTCGCGATCCAGACCTCGCTCAACGTCGATCGCGGAGCCGACGATGCGGTCGAACTCGCGAAGGACGTCGCGATCTCGCAGTCCGCGGGCATGTTCGGCATGCGTCGACTGACCACCGAGGTGCTTCGCCAGCTGACCGAGGCGAATCCGTGGGCGCTGGCGGTCTACGTGGGCTACGAACCCGATGCGGACGGGAAGGACGACGAGAGCCTCCGGGGCGACCTCGACCGTCGCACCATGGACGAGTCCGGGCGGTTCATCCCCTACTGGTTCCGCGATCCGACCAAGGGCGGCGCCATCGAACTCAAGCCGCTCGTGGACATGGACACGAGCCTCTACTACGACGGGGTCCGGAGGGCCTTCAAGGCGAACGGGACGCCGGCGCCGATGGTCACCGAGCCGTACTTCTACGACGGCGACCTGATCGTCGAGCAGTCCTACCCGATCGTCATCGACGGGAAGTTCGTCGGGATCGGCGCCGTCGACCGCAGCCTCGCCTCGATTCGCGCCGACGCCCTGCGGTTCGCCGAACAACACGACGTCACCGTCTACATCGTCTCGGGCCGCGGCCGCTTCGTGGCCTCGAGCCTTCCCGGCGACGTGCCGGGCGGCTCGAACCCGCTGCAGACCCTGGAGGTCGCGGAAACCGACTTCGCGGAGATCGTCGGCCCCCTTCTTCGACTCGAGACAACGGCGCAACTGACCCAGGGCCTGGATCCCCTCACCGGCGAGGACACCTACTTCGCGTCGGCGGGCGTCGCGACCGGCGGCTGGACGGTGATCCTGACCAAGCCGGTCTCGGCGGTGGTCGGACCGATCGTCCGCGAAACGATCTGGATCGCCTCCCTCACGACCATCGCCCTCACCGCGGTCGTCACGCTCCTGGTGCTGCTGGTCTCGGGCTTCTCCAAGCGGATCCGGCACGCCGTGCACGCGGCGGGGCTGGTCGCCAAGGGCGATCTCTCGCAGGAGGTCCACGACTGCCCGAGGCGGGACGAGGCGGGCGTGCTGCTGCGGACGCTCGCGGCGATGCGGAACGGCCTCGTCGCCATGGTCGGGCGCATCAAGCACGCCGCGGTCAGCCTGCACACCGCGACGACCGAGGTCGCCGCCGCCGGACGGCAGCAGGAGGAGGCGGCCACCGAGTTCGAGAGTTCCTCCACCGAGATCGCCGCGGCGGTGCACCAGATCAGCCGCACCGGCGAGGCGCTCGTCTCCACGATGAAGGAGGTGCGATCGATGACCGACGAGGCGTCGTCGCTCGCCGGCCACGGCCGCGAGAGCCTCGACGGCATGCGGACCTCGATGCGGACGCTCGAGGAGGCGACCGGCTCGATCGCCGAGAAGCTCGCGGCGATCAACGAGAAGGCCGGCGGCATCACCGCGATCGTCACCACGATCACCAAGGTCGCCGATCAGACGAACCTGCTCTCCGTGAACGCCGCGATCGAAGCGGAGAAGGCCGGCGAGTACGGGCGCGGCTTCCTGGTGGTTGCGCGGGAGATCCGCCGCCTCGCCGATCAGGCCGCCGGCGCCACCCTCGACATCGAGAAGATGGTCGCCCAGATGCAGTCGGCGGTCTCGGCGGGCGTCATGGAGATGGACCGCTTCGCCGAGCAGGTCCGAAGCGGCGTCGAGGAGGTCGACTCGATCGGCTCGCAGATGGGCCGGATCATCGAGCATGTGACCGCGACGTCGGATCGCTTCGCGATGCTCGACTCGGGGGTGCGCGAGCAGTCCGCGGGAGCCGGGCAGATCGATCTTGCGATGGGTCGGCTTCGCGAACGAGCTCGGCAAAGCGCCGAGAGCGTCCGCGAGTTCAGCCAGTCCGCCGAAGCGCTGCAGAAGGCGCTCGGCAGCCTCCGCGGCGTGATCGACCAGTTCAAGGTCTGATCCGACGCCCCTCATCGAAGCGCTTCGCGGAAGGTCTGTTCGATGGCCTGAACGAGGGCCTGAACGACGGTCTGAACGAGGTCTGCCTGATCGAGGATTTGGACGGCGAGGCGGGGTCGGAGCCGCTCGTGGGCTCCGCGATGCGTCGCCTGCCGACCGGCGGGGCAACGCTCGATGCCGCCCGGCAGCGACGAAGGGGTGACCGGACGGGAAGTTGACCGTCCCCACTTCCCTCGGTCGCGGCGCAGGCTAGATTTGAGGACCGTGTTTTCGGACGGGCTTCCTTCGGAGGCCGTCGCGGCACACCTTCCGCCTCTCGTTCGCCGGTCTTCGTGGGCCGGCGTCGGATTGGATCAACCTCGGGACTCCTCGTCGAGGGTCCGCAAGGAGAATGGAATGCGTCGAATCGGCATCGGCGGCGGCGTCGCGTGCGCCGTCCTCGCAGGGCTCGCCGGGACCGCCTGGTCTCAGGATCTGCTCTGGGACAACGGTCCCCTCGTGACCTATCCAGGCGCTGGCGCCGGCGGCGCGGACGTCAGTTCGATCTCGCCGGGCATGGGCCTCTTCGGGGGCAACTTCAACCAGCCCTCCTTCCGCCGCGCGGACAACTTCACCGTCGGCGAGGGCGGCTGGCGGATCACCTCCTTCGAGGCCTTCGGCTACCAGACCGGCTCGACGACGACCTCGACGATCACCGGCCTCTTCATGCAGATCTGGCGGGGCACGCCGGGCGGCAACGGCATCGTCGTCTGGGGCGACATCGGCGAGAACCTCCTCTCCTCGACCGCGTGGTCGAACATCTACCGCACCACCGCCGCCGACCAGCAGGCGACCAATCGTCCGGTGATGAGCATCGTCGCGGAGAACCTCGACATCCTGCTCGGGCCCGGCGAGTACTGGGTCGAGTGGGCCGCGACCGGTTCCCTCGCCTCGGGTCCGTGGGTGCCGCCCGTGAGCAGCCCCGACGCGTTCATTCCCGGCGACAGCATGCTCTACACCGTCTCCTCGGGTGCGTGGACGGTTGCGCTCGACACCACGAGCAACGCGGGATACGAGCTTCCCTTCATGGTGTTCGGCGAGCTCGCGCCCGACACGCCGTGCACGCAGGCCACCGAGTCCTGCACCACGGCCCACACCAGCCCGGGCTGCTCCGACACGACCTGCTGCGCGCAGGTCTGCCAGTTCGAGTCCTTCTGCTGCGTGGTCGAGTGGGACGAATTCTGCGCGACCACCGCGATCAAGCTCTGCGGCCTCTACGTCTACGACTGCCCGACCGGCTCCTCGTTCCCGGCGAACAACTGCCCGACCGGCGCCACCGTGGTGTCGGGCGGCGAGACCGTCGCGTTCAACACCCTGAACGCCACCACCGTCGGACCCAACCAGCCCCAGTGCGGCTCGACCGGCGACGACGAGCAGATCTGGAGCGACCTCTGGTACAGCTTCACCGCCCCCGGTGACGGATCGTTCTCGGCGAGCACCTGCGACACCGCGAGCTTCGACACGAAGATCGCCGTCTACGACATCGGCGACGGCACCTACAACCCCGCCGACCTGCCGGACCTCTTCATCGCCTGCAACGAGGACGGTCCCGGCTGCGCCGACGCCACCTCGTTCCTCGAGATCCTCGTCGAGGCGAACGTCACCTACCTCGTGCGTCTCGGCGGATTCAACCAGGCGACCGGCTCCGGCACGATCGCCTTCGTCTACACCCCCGAGCCGTCGGTCTGCGGCGATCCCAACGCGGGCTCCTGCTGCCAGACCTCGATCACGCCCTTCTGCGCCGACGGCGCCTGCTGCGACGCGGTCTGCGCGGTCGACGCCTTTTGCTGCGAGACCGAATGGGATCAGGGGTGCGTGAACCTCGCGTTCTCGACCTGCCCGGTCCTCTGCGGTGCGGTGCCGCCGCAGGAGTGCGCGGCACCCGGCGCGAATCCGGTCGCCACGAGCCCCAACAACAGCGTCGCGACGGGCGGCATCGCCTGCGCCGCCGGCGGCGTCACCCGCGCCAACTCCTACGCGAAGGTCTTCACGCAGGCCGATCTCGGCGCGGCGTACTCCTTCAACTGCGTCAACTTCGGCTACGACAACTCGGGCCCGTACCTCGAGGCCCTGATCACCGTCGCGATCGACCCGACCGGCGGCGTGCCGCAACTCGCCGAACTCGTGCCGGTGATGACCTACCCGGTCGGCCTCTTCAACGGCACCGACCAGTTCGTCACCGTGACGAGCGACGAACTCGTCTGCATCGAACTCGTGGACACCGAGACCCTCGTGGTCACGATCGACATCCCCGAGCAGACCGCGGGCTTCGCCACCTTCGCCGGCGGCACGACCTCCAACAGCCCGACCTACTACCGGTCGGACGCGTGCGGGCAGGTCGACTTCATCAATCTCGCCGACGTCGGCGGCGGCTTCCCCAACAACCACTGGTACGTCGAGATCCCCGGCAACATCGGGTGCAAGGACCCGGCCATCCCCGGCGATCTCAACAACGACGGCGTGGTGAACGGCGCCGACCTGAGCATCCTGCTCTCGGCGTGGGGCACTGCGGATCCGGTCGCCGACATCAACGGCGACGGCATCGTGAACGGTGCGGACCTCAGCACCCTGCTCTCGAACTGGACCGCCTGACCTCCCACGGAGTCACGGCGTGAAACGACACCCCCTCGGGCTTCGGCCCGAGGGGGTTTTCTCTGCGCGAGGATCGGGGTTCGGATCGCGGCCTTCGCCGCAGGTCACTCGCCTGCCGCCTTGGCGTCGAGATACCACCGCAACTCGCCGCCGACGGGGCGAATGCCCTTGATGGGAATCTCCTCGATCGGGTCCTTGCCGGTCGCGACGCGCTCGATCATCTCGGCCTTGTTCGCACCGACCACCAGCGGCGCCAGCACCCGCGAGGCGTTCAGCAACTGGTAGGTCATCGTGATGCGGTCGGGCTTGACGTCCGCGCCGGTGCAACGCGCGGCGAGGCGGTCCTTCACATGCAGCACCGCGGTGTGCGGGAAGAGGCTCGCGGTGTGTCCGTTGTCGCCCATCCCGAGCAGCACGAAGTCGAGCCGGTCGTGGCCCTTCTCGCGCCACGCGAGCGTCTCGCGAAGCGCTCGCTCGTAGCGCACATCGGCGTCGGCCGCGGTCGCCTCGATCGGATGCACCTGCTCGGCGGGGATGCCCGAGTGGCCGACGATGATCTCGGAGATCTTCCCGAAGTTGCTCATCGGGTCGTCGAAGGGCACGCAGCGCTCATCGACCATCCACAGATGCGTGCGGGCCCACGGCAGGTCCCGATACATCGGGTCGTACATCAGCCGCTCGTAGAGCGGAAACGGCGTGCTGCCGCCCGAGAGGGCGAGATGGAAGTCGCCGAACTGACGGACGCATGCGATCGCGTGCGCGACGAGGTCGGCGGCGATCGCGTCGATCACCGCGTCGGGCGTGGATGCCACCCTGACCGTGCCCGGCAGCGGCGGCGCCTTCGGCTCGTCGGCGAGGGGGATGAGGTCGTGGTCGGAACCATCGGCTTCGGCTGGACTGTTCATGCGAGGCATCTTCGCCGTGCCGCAGGATGCCGCAACCCGACGCCGGCCAAGGGCGTCGCCCGCTACCTTCCCGAGCGTGACCCTCTCGACGAGCCCGCTGCTGCGGATCGCGACGCTCTGCGCCCTCTACGTCGCGCAGGGCATCCCCTACGGCTTCGTCGTCTACACCCTCGCGGCGTACTTCGCCGAGCAGGGCCTCGACGCCGAGGCGATCGGCTCGACCCTCGCCATGGGCATGATCCCGTGGGCGTTCAAGTGGGCCTTCGGGCCGGTGGTGGATCGCTGGTCGATCCTCTCCATGGGTCGTCGGCGACCGTGGATCCTCCTCGCGCAGGCGGGCATGATCGCGACCATCCTCGCGATGGCGGCGGTGCCGGATCCTGCGAAGGCGCTTCCGGCGATCGGCATCCTCATCCTCGTCCACAACACCTTCAACGCCCTGCAGGACGTGTCGGTCGATGCGCTCGCGGTCGATCTGCTCACCGAGGCCGAACGCGGCAAGGCGAACGGTCTCATGTACGGCTCGAAGTACCTCGGCACCTCGATCGGCGCCGCGGGGCTCGGCGTGCTGATCGGGCCGCTCGGCATGGCGGCGACGATGCTCGTCCAGGCGACGCTGCTCGGCGCGATCATGCTGCTGCCGCTCCTAGTGCGGGAGCGCCCGGGCGAACGCCTGCTGCCGTGGACCTCTGGCGCCGCAAGCCCGCAGGCCGAGCGCCTCGAGGAGCGCTCGTTCGGCTCGCTCGTGATGGATCTCGTGCGGGCGTTCTCGCTGCGATCGAGCCTGCTCGCGGCGCTCGTCGCGGTGCTGGCGCTCCTTCCCTCGGGCCTGCTCGCGCCGGTCGCCAACATCCTCTTCATCCAGGATCTCGGCTGGAGCAAGGAGGAGTACGTCGCCATCACCGGCACGCTGGGGGTGTGGGCAGGTCTCGGCGGCTCGATCGCGGGGGGCTTCCTCGCCGACGTCGTCGGCCCGCGCCGCCTCGCCGGCCTCGCCGCGGTGCTGCTCGGCGCGATGATCGCGGCGTTCGGCTGGCTCGACTCGCTCTGGGGCGACCGGAGCTTCCTCGTCGCCTATCTCGTGCTCGAGAGCGGGCTGCTCGCGGTGCTCAACGTGTCGCTCTTCGCGCTCTTCATGGCGGTCTCCTGGCCGCGGGTCGCGGCGACGCAGTTCACCGCGTACATGGCGCTGCTCAACCTCTCGACCACGATCGGCCTCAAGCTCGCCGGGCCGCTCGACGCGCGGCTCGACTTCGCCACGATCTACCTCGTGGCCGGCGTGCTGCAGGCGGCGGTGATCGTGGTGCTTCCCTTCATCGACCCCACGCAGGCGCGGCGAACGCTCGATCGTCCGGTCTCGCCATGAACAAGGGGCGCCCGAAGGCGCCCCTTGCGAGGTTCCAGCGATCGTCCGCGCGGATCACATGACGCCGGTCGGCATCGCCACGCCCCAGCCGTCGCGGTAGACGCGGGTGACGAACCGATTCGCGCCATCGTTGTTGGTGACCTGCATCGACTTCGCGTCCCAGACGAGCTTCTGGTTCGGGAAGAGCGAACCGAACGCCCCGAGCGAGAGCATCTCGCAGAGGGTGCCCGCGTAGACGAAGTCGGTCTGGGTCTTGTCGTTGCCGGCGCAGCACTCGACCCAGTGGTGCCAGTGGTTGCGGCCCGGATCGGCGAGCTCGGGCTTCTTGAAGTCGACCGACTTGCCGCCCTTGAAGAGCTGCGAGACGACGCTGCCCTCGTAGGGAATCAGGAAGGTGCCTTCCTCGCCCACGACCGCGACGGTGTTCTGCGGAATCTTGAAGTCCGCCGGCAGTCCAAGCTCGGCCTGCGAAGGCAGGATGCCGCCGTCGTACCAGACGAAGGGGATGTCCTTGCCGCCGGTGTACTTGTTGCCCTTCAGGGTGAACCGCACCGTCTCCTTGGTCGGGAACATGTCGGCGGTCGAATCGGTGCACTCGACCGTGACGTCGGTCGGCACGAGCAGGTTCATCGCCTGCAGCGGCGTGTCGATGATGTGGCAGGCCATGTCGCCGAGGGCGCCGCAGCCGAAGTCGCGGAAGCCGCGCCACGCGAACGGGTGATAGACCTTCGAGAGGTACGGCCGGTCCGGCGCGACGCCGAGCCAGTTGTACCAGGCGATGTCGTTGGGAATCGGGTTCGAGCCCTGCGGCCGCAGCTTGCCCTGCGCCCAGTAGCGCACCGGGCGATCGGTCCAGCCGTGGATCGAGGTCACCTTGCCGACGATGCCTCCCTCCGCGAGCAGCTGCATCGCCTGACGCTTGTGGTCGTAGGAGGCGATCTGCGTGCCCATCTGCGTGGCGAGGCCGGGATTCTGCTTCGCCTTGAGGGCGATCGCACGTCCCTCGTTCACGCTGTGGGTGAGCGGCTTCTGCGCATAGACGTGCTTGCCCATGTCGAGGGCCGACATGGTGATCGGCGCGTGCATGTGGTCGGGCGTCGAGACCGAGACCGCATCGAGCGAGTCGCCCATCGACGCGAGCATCTCGCGCCAGTCGGTGAACCGCGCGGCCTTCGGATACTTCTCGCCCGCCGCATTCAGGCGACCCATGTCGATGTCGCAGATCGCCGCAATCTCGACGTTCGCGTGGCCCGCGATCTGCGCCACGTCGGTCGACCCCATGCCTCCGACGCCGACCGAGCCGACGCGAAGCTTCTGGAGCGAGCGGGCCGACGCGAAGGTCGGTCGCCAGGCGAGAGCGGCCGCGGACGCGGCGAGGGTGGTCTGGACGAAATGGCGACGGTCGATGGACTTGGACATGGGCGGCACCTGCTCCTGATCGTTTCGGGGTTGAGACGTGGAACCTTCGATCCATGCTAGCGGTTGGCTCCGCCGGTCCCGGAATCGGATCGCTCCGCCGTGCGGCCCGCCGGTCGCCACCCGGGCGGCGATAGAGTCCACCGAAGTTCCGAGTCTCCTTCGCCGCCGCCTCGCGTCCGCGGCGATCCTGCATGACCAACCCCGACCTACTCGCCGCCCTCGCCGCCGCCGATCGCCGCAGCCCGGGGCTCGCGGGTTGGCATGCCGCCATCGCGGCGGGCTGGGCGTTCTTCGTGCCCGTCTCCCGGAGCATCGAGGCGGGCTTCTTCGTGGCTCTGATCGTCTTCGCGGTTCTGCGCTTCACCGCGATCCGCCCCGCCTGGTGGGCGGCGTTGCGGACCGTTCCCGGCGCCTGCATGGCGGCGTGGGTCGGGGTCGTCGTGATCGCGGGACTGCTCGCGCGAGACGCGTCCGACTGGGGGAACCTGTGGCCGCCGCGTCAGTTCGCGATCCCCCTGCTCATCGTGCCGGTGCTGCACCGATGGCGGCTGCTGATCGCGGCCCTCTCGGCCGGTGCGATCGTCGGCTCGGGTGTGTGCCTCGTCGAGTCGCTCGGCGTGCTCGCGCGGGGCGACTCGCTGCTCGACCGTCAGAGTCGCCGCGGCGCCTTCGTGCTTCCGATCGCGATGATCGCGGCGGTGGCGATGCTGGCAGGACGGGGATGGCTGCGGCGACTCGTCGGGGGAGGCTCCACGCTCGTCGCCCTCGCGGCCATCGGCACCACGACGCAACGATCGATGCTGGTGGCCGCGACCGCCGGGCTGGCGCTCTTCGCGGCGATGCCGAGGGTCTCGCGGTCGTTTCGAACGACGATCGCCGGGGTGCTCGTCGGCGGCGCGATCCTCACGGCTTCCATCAGCCACTGGAGCGGCGCCGCAGCGGTCAAGTTCGAGACGCTCTGGGCCACCGATGGCGAGGACAGTCGGGTCGGACTCTGGCGAACCACCCTCGAGGAGTCGTTGGATCGACCGCTGATCGGCCGTGGTCTCGCGGCATGGAGACCAGCGATGGAGGCCGCCCGCGCGGAGTGCCCGAGCTGTCACCCCGAGCTGGCGATCCTCGATCGACGCGCGGATCTCAACTACGCCCACAACACGCCGATCGACGTGTTCTTCGAGAGCGGGGCGCTCGGCATCCTCATGCTCGCGGTCGGTGCGGCCTGGGGATCGAGGCGATGGTTCGGACGACTCGCCTCGGAACCGCTCGCGCCCGTCGCGATGACGATGCTGCTTGCGACGTTCGTGGGAGGGCAGTTCGACCATCTGCTGCCGAGGTTCATCCCGGCCGCGACCACCTTGCTGCTCGTCACCTGCACGCTGCTCCCTCGCCCGGACCAGTCCGAGTTCGCGCGGGCCGGCCTCGGCGCCGAGGACGACTGGGTCGACGATCTGCTCGGGTCCCGCTGGTCATGAACGCGCCCCGAACGGATGCGGAGTTCGGAGACTGGACTCTGGTCGAGCCGCGTCTTGGGCTTGGTCGCGGTCACTACGACGAACTTGTCCGAGCGATCGTCTCGGGTCTGGCTCACGGATCGAGGTCCATCGGCATCGTGGCGACTCCGGCCGCCAAGACGCTGCTCGACTCCTGGGCGGGCGAGCCGGGTTGCTCGAACCTCGAGCTCATCGAGGCCTCGTCGGCCCGCTCCGAGGTCGCCGCGATCCGAACGCGATCGAGCCGCCGGTCCGAACGATGCCTCGTCGCGACCGCGAACGGTCGGCACGCGGCGCTTCTGTCGATCGCAGGCGGAGCACGCGAGCGCACGATGCGCACCTCGCTCCTCTTCCATTGGCCCGTTCGAAGCCGAACGGACCGGATGCTCCATTCGATGGCGTCGAAAGCGAGATCCTGCTGCACGGCGCTCGCGACCACCGACGCGATCGCGGACGACCTCTCCCGCCTGCGATGGCTTCGCGTGCGACGCATCGACTATCCCGTGATCGCGCCGCCCGCTCCGCAACCGATCCCCTTTCGCCATGTGCTGATGGCTGGCGCGCTTCGATTCAACAAGGGACTCGAGGTGATCGCCGCGATGGTGGATCGATGGAGTCGCCGACACGCCGAGATCCCGCTGCTTCTCCAATCCTCGACCAAGCACGCGAATCGGCATGGACGCCGCGAGGCGCCGCTGCTTCGCAGGATCGAGCAGGCGGCCTACCCCCAACTCCGGGAGGAGTCCGGATCGCTCGATCGGGATCGATACCTCGCGAACTTCCGGGGCGCGATCACTCTCGCGGCCTACGACCCTTCGACCTTCGCCGGACAGGTCAGCGGCGTGGCCATCGACTCGCTCCTCTGCGGATCTCCGATCGTCGCGAGCGAGGGCACCGAGCCAGCCAGACTGGTGGAGGAGTTCGGCGCGGGCGCGACCGTGCCGTTCGGTGACGTCGAAGCGCTCGAAGCGGCGCTGGTCGCGATCCTCGCGGATCACGATCGGCACGTCGCGCGGGCTTGCGACGCCGCCAGAATCCTCGCCGCTCGCCACGATCCGACCCGTTTCGCCGCGGCGATCGTCGGCGAGGGGTGATCGTTGCCGAAACCGCGTCGATCCGGAGAAGCGACGCCCGACCGAGGTAGACTCCGGCGGTGAGTCGCGCGTCATGACCTCCTCTTCGACGAAGGTCCGCCAGGGCAGCGCGGTGGAGATTCCTCGACTCCTCCTGAGGGCGATGCTTCGGGGACTCGGAATCTTCCGGATCCGGGGGCTTGACCAGATCGATGCGGCGGTCATCTCGCCGGGTGGCGTCGGATCGACGCTGCTGATCGATCAGCTCGGGCCGCATCTCCGAGTCAACTCCCGGGACGACGCCGATCATCTCAAGCACCTGCCGCGACTGCCGAGGCGGTTTCCGCACCGCCTCAAGATCATCTTCATCCACGGTGACGTCGAAGATGTGGTCAACAGCATTCGACGCCGCGGCTGGACGGCCCGGCACGGCTCGAAGCTCGCGAGCATCGAGGCCGTGATCGCCTCCGACCCCGCGCAGACCGAGGCGCTCCGGCGGGCCGTCGAACGACAGATCGACTGGTTCAAGCGATGCGACCATCCCCGACTGCTTCTGATCCGCTACGAGGACCTGTGGGATCGCCTCGACGAGATCTCGGCGTTTCTCGGGATCGACGCCGAGGCGTTCCGCGCCGAGTTTCCGCCCCGGCACGGCCGGACCGGCGACACCGCGTTGGCCGCGACGGCGGAGTCCCGCGGATGACGCGCCGACCGGGCCGATGCCGCAGCAGACGTACCTCGCACGCGCATCGCGGCGGACGTCGACCGAGATGAACGCCGCGAACGAGGTGTGGTTCTCCTCCGAAGCGTTCCTTCAGCGCCGAGGCGGAGTCAGCCGCTGTTTCTGCGAGGTCGCCGCGGCCCTCGACGGGCATCCGGAGTTCGGATGGCGTCCGACGATCCGGGTTGGTCTCCACAGCAACCTGCACCTCGGCGATCTCGCCGCATCCCGCGGAATCGGACGCCGGATCGTGCGGGGACGAAGGTTCCGGCTTCCCGGGTCGCTGAGGCGCTGGTGTTCACGCTGGACCGACCGGTCGCTGCTCGCCACGTTGAGACGACGCGCGGATCGGAATCGCCTGGTGGTCCACGACACGGGCCACCGACTCGCTTCGATCGGCTTCGACGCCGCGCAGGTCGTGATCACCGTGCACGATCTCATCAACGACGAGGATCCGGTCTATCGACGGGAGCGGGCCGGACTGCTTCGAGAGAAGGCGGCCGCCGTCGCTCGCGCCGCACGGATCGTCGTGCCGTCCTTCGCCACGAGAGACGCCCTCATCCGGGTCCATGGCGTCGACGAGGCTCGGATCGACGTGATCCACCATGGGTCCCGCATGCCGCCTCCCGACGATCGCGATCCGATCGGGCTCCCCTACCTGCTCCACGTCGGAAGCCGCGGTCGCTACAAGGACTTCGCCACGCTCACGCGGGCCTTCGCCCGAGTTCGGCGGAGCGGGTTCACCGGCATTCTTGTGAACGTGGGCGGTGGACCGCTCCGAGGCAGCGAGCGGTCGGCGATGGATGAACTCGGACTTCCCGCAGGCTCGATTCGCGCGATCGGCGCCGACGACCGTGAACTCGCCACGCTCTACGCCAACGCGCAGGCGCTCGCCGTGCCATCTCGCATCGAAGGCTTCGGCATTCCGATCCTCGAAGCGATGTCGCTCGGATGCCCGGTCGCCTGCATGGAGGCGCCAGGCTGCGCCGAGGTCGCGGGGGAGGCGGCGTTGCTGGCGCCGGTGGAGGACGACACGGCTCTGGCCGCGAATCTCGCGAGGATCATCGGCGACGCCCGAGAGCGGTCGAGGCTCGTGAAGGCGGGACTCGCCCGCGCAGACGCGTTCACCTGGGCCGAATCCGCCCGCAAGCACGCCGCGTGCTACGCGAGGGCGCTCGGCTGAACACGCGATGCGCCGCGATCAGCCCCGCGCATCCGGCCGCAGCGTTCCGATGTAGGGCAGGTTCCGGTAGAGCCCGTCGAAGTCGAGGCCGTAGCCGACCACGAACTCGTCGGGGATCTCGAATCCCACGTGTTCACAGGGGACATCCGCCGCATCGGGCCGAGGCTTGCGCAGCAGCACGATCGAACGCATCGACGCGGGACCCTGCCGCGCCACCTCGTCGCGGAGGAATCGGATGGTGCCGCCCGAGTCGAGGATGTCGTCGACGATCACGACATGCCTGCCCTCGAGCTCCGTCGGCAGCGGCATCTTGAGGGTCGCGCCGCGGCTCTCCATCGCCGTGCCGGGATAGCTCGACACCAGCGCCAGCTCGAGCCTCAGCTTCTGCGGAAGCCTTCGCACCAGATCCGCCACGAAGAGCATGCTTCCGGTCATGACCGGCATCAGCACGATGCCGTCCTCCCCCGCGCCGGAGGCTGCGAGATCCCGGTTCAGTTCCACGGCGATCCCGTCGATTCGTGCCGCGATCTCGTCGGCACTCAGCAGGACCCGCTCGATGTCGGCCTCGAGTGCCGAGCCGTCGAATGCTCTCACGTGCCACCTCCGAGCCGCTCGATCAGGCGTTCACGGGCCTCCTTGGCGTCGGCCTGGCCGCCGCTGGCCTTCATGACGTGTCCCACAAGTCGGCCGATCGCGGCCTGCTTGCCGCTTCGGACATCCTCCGCCGCGGCGGCGTTCGCGGCGATCGCCTCGTCCACCCAGCGATCCATCGCCGCGTCGTCGCGCACCTTGACGAGCCCACGCTCCGCGGCGAGTTCCGCGGCATCCCGATCGACCTCGCAGAGTTCGCCGAAGAGAAGATCGGCCCCCTGCGCGTCGATCGAGCCTTCGCCACGAAGCCTGACCAGCTCCGCCACTCGCCGCGGCGCGATGCCGAGTTCGGCGATCGGCACGCCCAGTTCGTTCGACCGCTTTGCACCCGCATTCAGAAGCATCTTGGCCGCGTCGTGTCCCGACTCGCGGAGCGCGATCCCCAGCGTCTGACCCTCGCGCTGGCAGTCCTCGAAGAACCGACAGAGATCGCGGTCGCCCACGAGCACATGCGCGTCCTTCTCCGGGATTCCGAACGCCTCGACGTAGCGGGCTCGCCGCGCGATCGGCAGTTCGGGCAGCTCGGCGCGGATCGCGGCGAGCCAGGCGTCGTCGATCGAGACCTCGACGAGGTCCGGCTCGGGGAAGTAGCGATAGTCGTGAGCATCCTCCTTCTCACGCTGCAGGACCGTCGCGAGTCGCTGGTCGTCCCAGCCGCGGGTCGTCTTCGCACCGGGCCCCATGACCTTGCCGTCCGCGAGCCACGCCTCGGCCTGGCGGGTCGCCTCGTGCTCGATCGCGCCGCGAAGGGCCCGGAACGAGTTGAGGTTCTTGACCTCGACGACCGGCGTCCGGTACTCGCGACCGTCCTCGGTGTCGATCACCAGATTGATGTTCGGCTCGAAGCGCATGTGGCCCCGCTGCATGACGCCCTCGGTCACGCCGAGGAAGCGGCAGAGGTTTCGAAGCTCCTGGGCGAAGGTCACCACGTCGTCGGCGCAGGTGAAGTCCGGAGCCGTCACGATCTCGAGAAGCGGCGTGCCCGCACGATTCAGATCGACGAGCGATCCCTCGTAGCGATGGCCTCCCGGCAACTCGTGGCCGAGCTTGCCGGTGTCCTCCTCGAGGTGCGCGCGGATGATCCCGATCCGCGTCGTGCCGCCGCCAGCGACCGGGATGTCCATGGCGCCGTCGCCGCAGAGCGGGAGGTCGTACTGGCTGATCTGATAGCCCTTGGGCAGATCGGGATAGAAGTAGTTCTTCCGATCCCACCGGCTCGTGCGGGCGATCTCGCAGCCGAGGGCCATGCCGACCATCGCGGCCATCTCGACCGCACGCCGGTTCATGACCGGCAGCGCTCCGGGAAGGCCCGCGACCACCGGGTCGACGAGCGTGTTGGGGGCCGCATCCTGGAACTCGGGGCACGCCGGGTTCGGCGCGCG
>JBMSXH010000007.1:0-19202 GCA_049425445.1 Phycisphaerales bacterium
TCGCGATGGAAGAGCAGCGGCGGCTGCGCGTAGGCGGAGTCCATCGTCTCGACGGTGGCCTGCGGGTAGACGTGCCCATTGACGACGAGCAGATCCTCGGCGCCGTCGTGATCGAAGTCGAAGAATCCCGCGGCCCATCCAAGCAGCGGGCGGCTCGGCGCCCCGAGTCCGTAGGCGGCGGTCCGATCGTCGAAGAATCGGCCGTCGAGGTTGAGGTGCAGGGTGTTGGTGTCGCTCGAGAAGTTCGAGGTGAAGAGGTCGGGGCGGCCGTTGCCGTCGACATCGCCCAACGCGATGCCCATCGTCGCCTGCGCATTGCCCTCGAAGTTGACCGCGAGACCGGCCGGCATCCCGCGTTCCTCGAAACGCCACGGAGCCTCCTGCACGAAGAGCCGGTTGGGCTGCGAGTCGTTGCCCACGAAGAGATCCGGCTTGCCGTCTCCGGAGAAGTCCGCCACCGCGAGGTTGAGGCCGTAGCCCGCCTCGACCGCGAAGCCCGCGTCGGCGGTGCGGTCGCGGAAGGTGCCGTCGCCGAGGTTCTCGAGCACCCGATCCGCGGCCGGCACGAGCCCGCGGGGTCCCGCGAGCACCTCGATTCCCTTGAAGCGCGCCGCCGCGGGCGGCGACCGCGGATCGAACTCGAGGTAGTTCGTCTCGCAGAGATCGAGATCGCCGTCGAGATCGAGGTCGGCGAGCGCGAGCGAGGTGCTCCACGCGTCGCCACCGAGGCCGCTGCGGGCCGTGAAGTCCTCGAAGGTGCCGTCCCCGCGGTTTCGCAGGATGACGTTCGGCCCGAAGCAGGCGATCACGAGGTCGTCGAAGCCATCGCCGTCGAGATCACCCGCCGCGCCGCCGAAGCTCCACCGCCGATGCGTGATTCCGCTCTCGATCGTCACATCGCGGAAGCGAAGCCCTCCCTCGTTGCGGAAGAGCCTCGCACCCGGACCGAGATCGGGATCCTCGAGCGTCGCGCCGTTGGGCACGAAGAGGTCGATCCGCCCATCGCGATCGAAGTCGATCAGCACCAGTCCGCCGCCCTTGACCTCGAGGATCTGGGAACTGGGCATGCGTCCGGAGGTGGTGACGAGATCGAGCCCGCTGCCGATCGTCGCATCGCGGAATCGGAACGGGCTTGCCGACGACGATGGCGCGACGCCCGTCTCCGTCGTCGAGACGGCCTTCGTCGCGGACTCGGAGGCCACCGCGGGATCGACCTCGTCCGCGCGATCGCACGCGGCGATCCATGCGAGCACGACCGACCCCATCGCCATCCGGATGCAGGCCGAGTCCCTCCCCTTCCGGGACGATCGGCTCACGGTCGGTCGCCTTCTGGATCGTCGATCGAAAAGTCGGGAGCGCCGCGGCCGACCCGGGCGAGCGCCGCCTCCCACTGCCGCGTGGCCATCGCCGCGTCGGCTTCGCGGCCGAGCCGCGCGTAGGCGCGGGCGAGCTTGCTCCACGCTTCGTGATGGTCCGGCCACATCGCCACGCACTGCCGCCAGGACTCGACCGCCTCGTCGATGCGATCGTCCCGCCATCGCACGTCGCCGAGCCGCGCGTGGGCCTTGGCGACCTCGCGGGCGAGGGCCGGCTCGTCCTGCTGCCGTCGAATCGCCTCGGTGAACCACCGCTCGGCCTCGGCGCGGTCGTCGGCATCGAGGGCGATGAGCCCCAGCGCGAACGCGGAGTCGCCCTCCGCCGGCACGGACTCGGCATGGCGAAGAAACGACTCCCGGGCCGCCGCCGGATCACCGAGGTAGTACTGCGTCCAGCCGAGAAAGTGATCGAGGTGGGTCTCTTCCGGGAATCGCCGGGCGGAGGCCTGCGCCTCCTCGTAGAGCGGTCGAGCCTCGCCGTACCGCTTCTGCTTCGCGATCGAGACCGCGAGGAAGAACTTGGCCCGGTCGCTCGTGGGCTTCTCGGTGAGCACGGTGCGAAGCGCCGCCTCGGCGAGATCGAACCGCCCAGACTGCATGAGCCTTCGCGCCGCATCGATCCGGAAGTCGTCCGCGGAGTCCTCGCGGGCGATCGCCGGTCCTGGGGTCTCGCGGCTCGAGATCGGAGCCGGTTCCGCCTCGGTCGCTCGCGGGGCATCGGTGTCCCCGCAGGCGGCGAGGATCACGACCAGCCCGCCCCAGGTCGCCCGTCCCGTGCGGCGAATGCTCGACCTGACGACGGCGGTTGAATGCGGCATGGGGGGATCGAGAAACGTGGTTCGGACCGTTTCGCAAGCGACGGGATCACGCCGACCAGGACCGAATCGTCGACTCTGGAGCGGTGCAGTCCGGAGAGGATAGAGGCGGTCCGGCCGGCGCCACCGGTCGCCCTTCGGGTCGGCACGGCCTGAGGAATTCTCGGCCCCAATCTGAAACCCGGTCGCCCCACGTCCCGTAGCCGGTCTATTTTGTCGTGTGTGGGCAGCGGACCCGGTCGGACGGACCCGATCGTGTCATGCTTGCAGGTCGTGCCACGATGTCGCCGGCGACCCGAGTTGAGGGGCGTCGTATTCGCCGTTCGGAGCCGCCGAGTGATTCCAACGTTCCGACCGATCCTCGTCATCCTCGGTGCCTCGACCCTGCTCGCCGGATCCGCAATGGCCAGCGAGGGGATGAATCTCCTGCAGTCTCGCGCGGGCGCCCCGCTCGCGAGTCTGACCGAGGCCGAGTTCTCGCTCTTCATCGAGGGACGGGCGCTCTACACGACGCCGCTCGCTCCGGAGGACGGGCTCGGGCCGATCTTCAACAAGAGCAACTGCCAGAGCTGCCACTCGACGCCGGTCGGCGGCTGGGGCAACATCGCGGTCACCCACTTCGGGTTCGAGGACAAGGACGTCTTCGAGGATCTCGAGTCGCTTGGCGGTCCGCTGTTGCAGACGCAGACCACCAGCGTCGGCTGCGGCGAGTTCGTGCCGGGCGAAGCCAATGTGGTGATCGTGCGCGTCACCAACAGTTCGCTCGCCTTCGGCATGATCGAGGCGATTCCCGACGCCGCCATCGCCGCGAACGAGGATCCCCAGGATGCCGATGGCGACGGCATCTCCGGCCGCGTCCACTGGGTGCGTCCCCTCGAGGCGCCGCCCAAGAGCCCGCTTCGCGCCGGACGCTTCGGCTGGAAGGCGCAGGTCGCGACGGTGCTCTCGTTCTCGGCGGACGCCGCGCGGAACGAGATGGGCCTGACCAATCGGCTCATCCCCACCGAGAATGCGCCCAACGGCGACTACGACCGTCTCGCGGCATGCGATCCCGTGCCCGATCCCGAGGATCTCGCCGACGCCGCCGGCTACGAGTTCATCGATCGCGTCACGCACTTCCAGCGCTATCTCTCCCCGCCTCCCCAGACGCCGCGCTCGGGCATGACCGGCGAGACGATCTTCGCCGCGGTGGGCTGCACGGCCTGCCACGTGCCCGAGTGGACCACCTCGAACGATCCGTCGCTCGAGGCGGCCCTTCGCGGCCAGACCATTCGGCCCTACTCCGACTTCCTGCTGCACGACATGGGGCTGCTCGCCGACGGCTTCCCCGAAGGCGACGCGAATCCCCTCGAGATGCGCACGCCGGTCCTGTGGAACCTGCGGATGCGCGATCCCATGCTGCACGACGGCTCCGCGGCCGGCGGCACGTTCGAGGACCGCGTGACTGCCGCGATCGGATCGCACGGCCCCTTCGGCGAGGGAGCCGCGAGCGCCGCGGCCTTCGCGGCGCTGCCTGAGACGGAGAAGGCGCAACTGATCGCCTTCCTCGGCTCGCTTGGCCGGCTCGAGTTCGACTTCGAGGTCGACTTCAAGGTGGACCTCGGCGACTTCCCAGTCTTCAAGGCCTGCTTCGATGCGAGCGGGACCTTGACCCCGGACGACCCGTGCGCGGTCGGCGACCTCGATCAGGACGGCGACACCGATCTCGTCGACTTCGAGTACTTCCGCCTCGCCTACGAGCGGGACGGTGGCGTCGACGGCGATTGCAACGGCGACGGGGTCTCCGATCTCGAGACGATCCTCCTCGGCCTCGCCGACGACCGCGATGGCGACGGCGTGCCCGACAACTGCGGCGTCTGCTCAGGCGACCTCAACCACGATGGCGTCGTGAACGGCGTCGACCTCGGCATCATCCTCGCGGGCTGGGGGAATCCCGGCATCGCCGACCTGAACTTCGACGGCGTCGTCAACGGCGTCGATCTCGGCATCGTCCTCGCCGCCTGGGGCAGCTGCCCCTGACCGATCTCCCCCGCGGGCCGGCTCGCACGCCGGCCCGTGACGCTTCCGGACCGCTCCCACCGCTCGAAGGCTTCCCAAGGAACCCTCGCATGACCGTTCGAATCGTCCTGCCCGCCTCGATCCTGCTCACGACCGCCGGCGCCGCCATGGGCCAGGCGCAGTGGGTCGTCTACGAGAACGAGACCGAAGGCAGGCTCGTGGCGGATCCGTCGCTGGTGGTCAACGACAACCTCGAGAAGATCTTCTGCTGGGACGACTTCGACCACGACGGCGACGTCGACATCGTGATGGTCCGGAAGTTCCCCGGCTCGATCACCGGCGGCTTCTCGAACGTCGTCTTCATGAACGAGGGCGGAGTGCTTGTCGACCGCACCGCGGAGTACGGCAACTGCTCCGATTCGCCGGGCTATCTCGGCTTCCCCGATCCGACCAACGATCGCCGCGTCCACGCGATCGACGTCGACAACGACGGATGGATGGATCTCGTCACCTGCACCACCATGAGCGACGGCCTCGACTGGCAGCTCGGCCAGCCTCGCGTCTACATGAATCGCGGCGACGATCCGTCGGGGAACTGGCTCGGCTTCTGCTACGAGCATCTCCGCTTCCCGCAGATGTACGCCGCCAACGGCAACGTCGCGAACCCCCGCTTCTGCGACTTCGCCTTCGGCGACTTCAACGGCGACGGGTATCCCGACCTCTTCATGACCGACTACGACACGCCGGAGACGAGCGGCACGCAGTGCATCGATCTCAATCAGGACGGCGACACCAACGATCCCGGCGAGTGCCAGCAGAGCCCCGCGGAGAGCGGCGCGAACGACTACAACAATCGCCTCTACTACAACTGGGGCGACGATCCCGCGGGCCCGGGCCCCGGGCACTTCTACGACACCGCCTACACGAAGATGAGCCAGGCGCAGCTCGCGTCGGCGTTCGGCAACGCCGCGAAGGCCGCCGACTTCAACGGCGATGGCCATCTCGACATCGCCCGCGTCAACACGCTGACCGGCGGTCAGGACGTGGGCATCCTCTACGCGAATCCATCGAATCTCGGGAACTCGTTCATCGGCCCGGTCTCGGCCTCTGTGGGAGCGCCGTACAACATCGAGCCGGGCGATCTCAACGGCGACGGCCGGATCGACCTCGTCGTGGTCGATGACGGCAAGGACAAGTACCTCATCAACAACGGCAACAACGGCCAAGGGCACGCGACCTTCACGAGCTACGTGATCGCCGACAGCCTCAGCGAGTTCGGGAACCGCACCCGCATCGCGGACCTCGACAACGACGGACGCCCGGACGTGCTCATCGCGGACGTCGATGCCGACCTGCCGACCTTCTGCCCGTCCACCGGCCGGCGGATGCACATCTACCGAAACACCGGCAACATCTCGGCGCTGCTCGACGAGATCGGCCAGATCCTCCCCAACGCGCAGATCGCCAACACCTACGACACCGCGCCGATCGACCTCGACGGCGACGGCTGGCTCGATCTGGTCGTCGCCCGCTGTCAGGGCGTCTTCGTCTGGATGAACCAGCCTCCGATCGGACTCGACTTCAACTATCCCGAGGGACTTCCGTCGATGGTGATGCCGGGGGTCGAGATCGCGTTCCCGGTCCAGATCGCCATCGCCGGCGGCGGTCAGATCGTGGATGGCAGCGCGAACCTGATGGTCTCGATCGATGACGGACCCTGGAACGCAAGGCCGCTCGGGTCCGACGGCGCCACCTGGGTCGCCTCGCTGCCCGCGACCGACTGCGGCCAAAGCATCCGCTACTACATCACGGCAGAACTCTCCAATGGCGGCGTCGAGACGGATCCGTCGACGGCGCCGGCCACGTCGTTCGCCGCCAGCGTCTCGACCGGCGTCGAACTCGCCTACGAGCAGAGCTTCGAGAACGGCGATGGCGGCTGGCTCGTCGAGAACAGCTCGACCATGACCATCCCCGGCTGGCAGCGGGCGATGCCCAACGCCACCATCACGGGCGGACAGCAGGCGGCGCCCGGCAACGCCCCCGACGGCGTCTACGCGTTCGTGACCTACAACGGCCCTCCGGGCGGCACCGCTGGCACCTACGACCTCGACTTCGGCCCGACCATCCTCACCTCGCCGGAGATCGTGATCGGCGGGGCGCCCTCGGTGCTCCGCTTCAGCCGGTGGTTCTTCTGCAACGACGCCGGCAACACCGCCGAGGAGGACTCGCTTCGGGTCGAGATCTCGGCCGACAACGGTGCCTCATGGCAGCTCGCGCTCGCCATGTCGCAGAGCCAGAGCGCGTGGGTCGAGCAGCAGATCGATCTCGCCGCGGTGCTTCCGCCGAGCGAGACGATTCAGGTCCGATTCGTGGTGAACGACACGCCCAACAACTCGGTCACCGAAGCCGGCATCGATGCGATCCGCATCGAGCGGACGGTGTGCGAACAGGGCGGACCGATCGGCGACCTCGACGGAGACGGGATCATCGGCGGCTCCGATCTCGCGATCCTGCTCGGCGCGTGGAACTCCAAGGGCGGCCCCGCGGATCTCGACGGCGACGGCATCATCGGCGGATCGGATCTCGCGATCCTGCTCAGCGCCTGGGGCGGCTGACGCCGCCGCGAACCGCGGTGCATGCGTGAATCCCTCACCGCCCTCGGCGTTCGCCGGGGGCGGTGTCGTTTCACCGCGACGCGCCCGACCGGCGCGCGGCGAAGCGTCGAACCGTGGCACAACCGCCGCCCGCGTCCCGCACTTTCCGTGTTCGGCGGATCCGCGCGACGCCTAGCGGCGGCACTCGACGCCGCCGTCGATCTCGTGCAGTCGAAGCGGTGGCCCGTCGATCGCGCGAATCCTCGACAGCATGCGTTCCCTGGTTCGCTCCATCGAGAGGCGTGCGAACCAGATCGCCCCCGCGCCTTCGACCACGACCGTCGCGCCGTTGAGCGGGAGATCCGGCCCCGTGAGCGCGAGTCGTCCGTCGCCGGAGACCGACGCCGCGCTGCGAGCCAGGAACTGCCTCTCGAGCAGGCCTCCGCGGACCTCGACGAATCCGCCGCGCAGGCCGGCGCGTGAACCCGAGATCGAGCCCGAGAGCAGGATCAGTCCGCCATCGGCCCCGAAGTCGAGCGTGGGCCACTCGATCGATTCTCCTTCGGCGAGTTCGACGACGAGGGTCGCCTCGATCGGCGCCGCGCCTTCGAGCACCGACGCCGCGTCGACTCCGTCCGGAACCTTCCAGTTCAGAGGGTCGCGGGGATCCGATCGGTCGCCCTGCCCCGACCATCGCCACGCGCGATCGGGAATCTCGCGAGAGGCCTCGCTCGTCTCCGCGGCCGGCGGCGGTGGTGGCGGCGGTTCGTAGACGGGGTTCCACCGCTCGCGATCGCTCGGCGTGCGCGCGGCGAAGATCGCCTCCGCCTGCGCCACCAGATCCGGCCGCGTCGCGGCAAGGTCGTTCGCCTCGTTGGGATCGATGGCGAGGTCGTAGATCTCGATCGGCGGCGACTCCTGGGTGCGGATCTCGCGACGGATCGCCTTGATCGATCCGAATCGCGCCGCGACCGACGCGCTGCCGGAGGGCTGCTCCCAGTAGAGCGGCGGCCTCGACTCGGGCGCCTCGCCCGCGATCGCCCCGGCGAGGCTGATCCCCGACGGTGCGGTCGCGCTCGGTGCTCCCGCCAGTTCGAGGATGGTGGGAAAGAGGTCGTAGCCGACCACGGGGAGATCGCATCGACTGCCCGGCTCGGTCACGCCTCGCCATCGCACGATCATGGGCACCCGAAGCCCGCCCTCGTAGAGCTGCGTCTTGTGGCCTCGGAGATCGCGATTGCTGCGAAAGAACTCCGGATCGAAGCCGCCGATGTCCCAGGTCGCGCCGTTGTCGCTCGTCACGATGAAGATCGTCTCGTCGGCAAGACCCATCGCCTCGATCCGGTCGACGATCGCCCCGAAGGCCGCGTCGGCGCGGGAGACCATCGCGGCGTAGGTCGCGCGAGGCTCCTCGCAGGGGAGATACCAGCGCGTGCCGTCGTAGGGCGCATCCTCGAAGCTCCCGCGGTACTCGGCGATCGAATCCTCCGGGGCCTGCAGCGCAAGATGCGGCACGATCGTCGCGTAGTAGAGGAAGAACGGTCGATCGGGCGTCGGGGCGATCGCCTCGTCGAGCCACTCGAGCACCGCAGCACGCACGAGATCGGGCGCGTACTGCGCGCCGGTCAGGCCGCGGTCGTTGCCCTCGAGCACGACCTGTTCACGATCGGCGAAGAGGTAGCGCGGGTAGAAGTTGTGCGCGTTCCGCTGGCAGAGGTATCCGTACCAGCGGTCGAATCCGAACTCGAGCGGATGGCCCTCCATCTCGCCGGGCCCGCCGAGGCCCCACTTGCCGACCGCCATCGTCGCGTAGCCTCGGCGGGAGAGCGCCGTCGCGATCGTCTCGGTGCCCGCGGCCATCGCCGGCTGGCCGCCGTAGGTCCCGTCGGGGAGATTGGCGACCTCCATGTTGTCGCGGATCTGGCAGCGACCGAGATCGAGACCGGTGAGCAGCGAAGCCCGGCTCGGCGCACAGACCGACGCGGAGGCGTAGGCCTGCTCGAACAGCACGCCGTCCGCCGCGATCGCATCGATCCGTGGCGTTCGGATCACCGGGCTGCCGGTGCATCCGAGATCACCGACGCCGAGATCGTCGAAGAAGAACAGCACCACGTTCGGTGGCCGCCTCGCGGTGGGGTGCGCGTCCCTCCCCGCCGTCGACGCCGCGCTCCCTTGCGAAGCCTTGGCCGAGACGCATCCGCCGCAAAGCGCGATCGCCGGAAGCACGGCGAAGAGCGAAACGAGGATCCGAGTGGTGGCGGGCATGGTCTGGCTCCTGCGACCTCGGTCGGCGGTGTCCGTCGCCGATCCATGAACGCGGCCCCATCTTGGGCTTCGGAACCGGTTCGTCCAGCGCTCGGGTCGCGACCGTGACATTCCGAGTCGGCTCGCACGCCGACTCGGCCTGGCGAGGAACGCGCCACGCCTGCCGGTCGCTTGCACCGATCGACCCGAGCGAGGACGCTCGGAGGATGATGCTCCAGCAGATCACCGTCGGCGTCGCCCTGCTTCATGCACTCGTCGATCCGGTCGCCGACTCGCAGGAGGGCGAGCGACCCACCGCCCCGAACATCGTGATCGTCTTCGCGGACGACCTCGGCTACGGCGACCTCTCCTGCTACGGCGGCGATCTCGTCGAGACGCCGCGACTCGACGCGCTGGCCCGAGAGGGCCTTCGCGCGACGGACTTCTCGGTCACCCAGCCGGTCTGCTCGGCTTCGCGGGCGGCGTTGCTGTCGGGCCGGTATCCCCACCGAATCGGCATCACCGGCGCACTCGGGCCTCGGTCGCCGCGAGGCATGCCCGAGGAGGTCCTCACCCTCGCGGAACTCTGTCGCGGGCAGGGCTACGCGACGGCGCTCTTCGGCAAGTGGCATCTCGGCGACCACGAGCCGTTTCTGCCCACCCACCATGGCTTCGACGAGTGGTGGGGCATCCCCTACTCCAACGACATGTGGCCCCGACATCCCGAGAGCCCGCAGCACTACCCGCCGCTGCCCTTGCGGGAAGGCGATGCGACCGGCGAGCGGCTCGTCGAGGAGAACCCGAACCAGGGTCGATTCACGACCGAGATCGCGGCACGAGGCGCGGAGTTCATCCGCCGCAGCGTCGCCGCGGACCGACCGTTCCTGCTCTACATGCCTCATCCGATGCCGCACGTGCCGCTCGCCGCGAGCCCCGAGGGCGACGGTCGCACCGGACGCGGCCTGTATGCCGACGTGATCGCCGAGATCGACTCGACCACCGGCACGATCCTCGACACGCTCGAGCAGTCCGGCGTCGCGGACGACACGATCGTGATCTTCACGAGCGACAACGGCCCGTGGATCTCCTACGGCGATCATGCGGGCTCGGCGGGTCCGCTCCGCGAGGCGAAGGGCACGACCTTCGAGGGCGGTGTCCGGGTGCCGTGGATCGCGCGGTGGCCCGGCCGGTTCCCGGAAGGAGTCGTGCTCGAGGGTCCGTTCAACGCGATCGACATGCTTCCCACGATCGCCGAAGCGATCGGCACGGAAGCGCCTCCGGAAGTCGAAGGGCGAAGCGTGCTCGCATCGCTGCTTGAACCGGCCACGCATCCGATCGCCCGCGGGCCGATCTTCTACTGGTACCACGCCCCCGGCGGAGGGCAGCAGATCGAGGCGGTGCGCGAGGGCCGTTGGAAACTGCATCTCCCGCATGGCTACCGCTCGATGGATGGACGATCGCCCGGCGCCGACGGCCGCCCCGGCAAGTACGACTACGGGAGGCGCATCGGCCGGGAACTGTTCGACCTCGAGGCGGATCTCGCCGAGCGGATCGACGTGTCCGCAGAGCATCCCGAGGTCGTGGAGCGCCTGACGCGACTCGCGGCCATCGAGACCGGCAAGGATGCGGTGGCCGATGGCGTGGTGTGGCTCGGGCCTCATTGGCAACCCAACCGCCTTCAGGACTGGCGACGCCGCGGCGACACGATCGAGTGTGTGAACACCACCGGCGCCGTGCGCACGGCGCACCGTCTCGACCTCGAGATCGAACCGAGCCTGGCGTCCGCGACGGGCACCATCGCGACGATCGAGGTCTCGATCGAACCGCGCCCCGACGCCGACGGCGGTGAGGCGACGCTCGGCAACCTCGCGTTCGCGGGACTCTTGATCGGTGCGGGCAGCGAAGGAAACGACCCACGGCGCACGGCACTCGTGCAGCAGAGCCCCGGACCCGACGGCGGCCTCATCGTCGCCCTCGATGGCTCCCGAGGTCTGCACGCCCTCGACTTCTCGCAGCCTCGTGGCGGCGGCTTCCGATGGACGCTTCCCAACGACGCCTCGCTCGAGTCGCTGCCGCAACTGGCTCCGGCCGCGGCAGGCGGCTTCGCTCCCCTCCCGTGGAACTCCGGCGAGACGCTGCGGCTTCGGGTCGAGATCCGTCGCGACTCCGACCGGCAGTACTCACTGCACGCATCCGCGCGTACGGCCGCCGACGACGACCCCTTCGCCGTGCTTGTGGTCGAAGGACTCGAGGCGTCGTCGATCGACGGCGGTGTCGCCCTCGTCTCGCATCGCAGCCCCCACGGCTTCGCCTTCCGGGACTTCGAGGCGTACGGCTCGGCCGTCGCCGAGCACCCGGAGCGATGCGACCAGCCGATCCTGGCGACGCTCTACACCCTCGATCGATCCGATCGGACCGAGACGAGTTCCTGGATCGGGGCCGACCTGCGAGTGACCGCGCAGTTCCAGCCGGTTCCAGCGTCAAGCGTCGTCTCCTGCCGGTTGGAACTCGCGGGTCCCGATGGGACCTTTCGTGAAGTGGCACGCGCCCGCGTCGACCCCGACTCCTTCACCGCGACCTTCGCGGCCCGCGGAGTGATCTTCTCGCCGAACGAGCCGCGGAGGTTCCGAGTGGTCGGCGAGATGGTCGGCTCGGACGGCGTCCTGCTGCCCTTCGAACGCGAGGGCCTGCTGCGGCCCGAACCCGGGCCCGATCGCGCGTCTCGCCTGGCGCTCTTGACCTGCATCAAGCATTGGACCGGCGGCGACACCTGGAACGACCGGAGCGTCTGGTATCCGCACGAGGATCTCGTCGCGAAGCTCGAGTCGTCCGATCCGGATCTGCTCTGCTTCGCGGGCGACCAGCTCTACGAGGGCGACCTGACGCCCGCGGAGCGCGATCCGCTCGACTATCACACCAAGTGGCAGCGGTTCCTGCGGACCTTCGGGGACCTGCTGCGGGATCGTCCCTGCGTGCTCGTCACCGACGATCACGACGTCTACCACGGCAACCTGTGGGGCGCCGGCGGCATCGAGGCGAAGGCGCGGGACGGCCTCACCGCGCAGGATGCCGGTGGCTACAGGATGCCCATCGCGTGGGTGAACATGGTGCATCGCACGCAGACCTCGCATCTGCCTGCGACCGCGATCGAGGGACCGATCGGCGACGGCGTCGAGCCCTACACCACAAGACTCGTCTGGGGACCGTTCGACTTGGCGATCCTCGCCGATCGAATGTGGAAGGACTCCGCGAGCGTGAAGGTGCCCGGTGGCGGCGTCCGCAACGGTTTCTTCACGGCGGAGGGATTCGATCCACGCGAGTCGGGCGTCGAGGATGCGGCGCTTCTCGGCGAGGCGCAAGAGGCATTTCTCGCCGCGTGGGCTGCGGATCGCAGAACCGACGCGCCCCGCCGTCTCGTGCTCTCGCAGAGTCCCTTCGTCGGCGTCCATACCCTGCCCGAAGGCAAGACCGACGCCGTGGTGCCGTCGCTGGCAGTGCTTGATCTCGAGCGTGGCGATTGGCCGACCGACGACGTGCCCGCCGCCGACACCGACACCCATGGCTGGCCGAAACCCGCCCGAGACCGGGCGGTTGGACTGCTCGCCCAAGGCGACGCCCTGCACCTCGCCGGCGATCAGCACCTCGCCTCGCTCGTCCAATACGGGCTCGAGGGCTATCGCGACGGGCCGTGGGTGCTGACCGCCCCCGCGATCGCGAACACTTGGCCGCGGCGGTGGATGCCACGCGATCCGGGTGCGAATCCCGTCGCGGGCATGCCGCGGGGCGGCGGCGACTTCGAGGACGCCTTCGGCAATCGACTCACCGTGTGGCGGGTCGCGAACCCGCGGCAACGCGGAGTGGAGCCCGCCCGCCTTCACGACCTCGCGCCTGGATTTGCGCTGGTCGAGTTCGACCCCGTCGCCGGGTCGACCACGGTCTCGGCCGAGTCGCGAATCGCGGGCGACCCGCCCTACTTCGAAGTCACGCTGCCGGAACTCACCCCGCTGGTGCCATGAGCAACGCCCGCAGGCCCTGCGAGGGCCCACGGGCGTGGTGGCGAGCGGTGCGACTCGTGCCCCGTCTCAGCAGTTCTTCACGGCGCGGCGGATCGCGTCGAACTTGATCTGCTTGCGAGGATCGTTCGAGACCCAGCGGTAGACGACGTTGCCGGCCGCGTCGACGACGAAGGCGGCCCGCTTGGAAACCCCCTTCATCCCGAAGAGGTCGCGGTGCAACGCTCCGTAGGAACGGGAGACGGCCTTGTTGAAATCCGACAGGATCGGGAACGGGATGTTCTCGAGCTCGCGGAACTTCTTCACCACGAACGGGCTGTCGACGGAGATGCCGTAGATGTCGCACCCCAACTCCGCCCACTTTGCCCAGTTGTCCCGGAACGTGCAGAACTCCTCGGTACACACGGGACTGAAGGCGAGCGGGATGAAGAGAAGGACGGTCTTCCGCTTCCCAAAGACCTCGGCCAGATCGACGTCGTGTCCAGGGGCGTCGGGGAGCTTGATCGGCGGAGCGGGTTCACCCTTTCGTGCGGGCATGGAGGGGTCCTTGAAGGCGGTCCTTGGGGGAAGAACGAACGATTCGGGGCGGAGAGAGATACTCGATCTGGTCGTCGAGCGGGAAGGAGCCTGCCCCCGAACCGCGGTTTCCGCCGATCCGGTCCGTCCGGGTCGGCAGCACCAACACACGCCTCCGACAGCCCGCCGCCGCAGGGTCGATCGTTCTCGGGCGAGCGAGGAGGTCGGAAAGGTAGGCCGAAGCGGGCCAGGCGGACCACTCCTCCCGCATCACACCGGACTTCGCCGCCTTCGTCGAAGGGTTCGCAATTCATTGACGAAGTTGCCCCCTTCGGATTGGCAGAGTCAGGTCGCGGGTTATTCTCGACTTGCCACTGCCTGAGGCAGTTCCGGCTTCTGGTGCGCAGAAGAACCGATTCGGATGCCCGGCCGGCACCCGAGGAGATTCGTCGATCCGTAGGGTCGGGTCGAGGCGGCGACCAGGGCGAGGCATCGTGTGCAAGGAGAACGTTCGATGGCTTCACGCTTCGGATTCATGGGTGGACGATGGCTCTTGGGGGCGGCCTTCGGGCTTCTTGCCCCGCTCGCGTTCAACGCTTCGAGCTTCGCGCAGTGCGGGTTCGAGACGTGCGGCACGGGCGGAGACTGCTTCGAGGTGAATGCGGAGCCCGGCTGCAGCGATGCCGCCTGCTGCTGCACGGTCTGCGACTTCAATCCCTTCTGCTGCGAAGTGGAATGGGACGCGGGCTGCGTCGACGACGCCAATGCTCTGTGCGGAGGTGGTGGTGGCGGCTGCGGCGACCCGGCCTCGGGAGACTGCTGCGTCGCCAACGGCACCCCCTACTGCGATGACTCGGCCTGCTGCACCGTGGTGTGCGCGGCCGACGCCTTCTGCTGCGATGTCCAGTGGGATGCGATCTGCGCCGACGCGGCGGCTGGCCTCTGCGCCGCCTGCGGCGCGGCCCCCTGCCCGGACGGCACCTGCTCGGGCGACGAGGACTACAACGAGGGCGAGGAGTGCGGCAGCGACATCAACGGCGGCTGCAACTCGAATCCCCCGATCTACAGCGAACTCGGCACCATCGCCGTCGGCGAGAGCGTGACCATCTGCGGCAACGCCTGGGCCTCCGGCGGCACCCGTGACACCGACTGGTACCGCTTCACCATCACCGAGAACGCCCAGGTCACTTGGGAACTCAACGGTGGCGGCGTCGAGGAAGGCGCCCCCGGCGCCCCGACCGTGGCCTTCCTGATCAACGGATCCTGCCCGGCCTTCGTGATCGAGGCGGGCGCCGGTTCGTGCCCGACCACGGCGTCTGCGGCCTGCCTCCTCCCCGGCGACTACGTGGTCTTCGCCGGCCTCGGTGTCTTCGACGGGTTCGCCTGCCCCGGCGTTCCCTACACCGGCACGCTCACCATCGCCCCCGCGATCGAGAGCGAGTGCCCGAATCCGCCCGAGAACAACACCTGCGAGACGGCGATCGACGTCTCCGAAGGCGAGAACTTCTTCGACAACATCGACGCGACCACCAACGGCCCCGCCCTCTCGGCGGCGTGCGCCAGCTTCGGCAGCGCCCAGATCTTCAACGACGTCTGGTTCCGCTACACCGCGACCTGCGACGCCCAGATGACCGTGAGCACCTGCGACACGGCGTCCTTCGACACGCGGATCGCGATCTACGCCGAGAACTGCCCCGAGCTCGTGGGTGAGGAGATCGCCTGCAACGACGACGGCCAGGGATGCACCGGCTTCACGTCGCGGGTCACCTTCGATGCGTTCGAGGGCGTCAGCTACCTCATCCGCATCGGCTCGTTCGGCGCGCTTCAGTTCGGAGAGGGGACCTTCCTCCTCTGCGGCTGCGACGTCGAGTGCCCGGCGGCGCCCGCCTGCGGCAATCCCGACGCCGGCGGTTGCGATGTGGCCAACGGCACGCCCTTCTGCAGCGACCTGGAGTGCTGCGAACTGGTCTGCGCCGGCGACGCGTTCTGTTGCGATGTGCAGTGGGATCAGATCTGCGCGGACACCGCCGCGGCGCTCTGCTACGCGGAGCCCTGCGAGGCCGCCCAGAACTGCCCGCCCGATGCGATCTCCGAGGGCGAGCCCTGCGGCGAGGATCTCAACGGCGGTTGCAACAACCCGGCCGACCTCGTGACCTCCATCAGCCCCGGCGACACCATCTGCGCGACGTTCTGGGGCGACGGCGCCACCCGCGACACCGATTGGTACGAGTTCACCGTCGAGGTCGACAGCGACGTCACCTGGACCGTCAACAGCGACATCGGTGCGGTGGTCTTCCTGATCACCGCCTCGTGCCCGCCCGGCATCATCGCGACCGGTGACGGCGGCACCTGCCCGACCACGGTCACGAGTTGCCTCCCGGCCGGCACCTACCGGGCCTTCGCGGCCCTGCCGGTGTTCGACGGAGTTCCCTGCTTCGACGCGAGCGGCAACCCGAATCCGAAGACCAACTACGTCGCGACGCTCACCGCGAAGCCGACCGAGCAGTGCGGTCTCGACAACGACCAGTGCTCCGGCGCCATCGAGATCCAGTCGGGCGACACGCCCTTCTCGACCGTCGGCTCGTTCACCGATGGCCCGGCCCTGCCCGCGGAGTGCGAGAGCTTCGGCAGCACCACCATCTACAACGACATCTGGTTCAAGTGGGTGGCCGACGAGACCGGTGAAGTCGCGGTCTACACCTGCAACCAGGCTTCGTTCGACACCCGCCTCGCGGCGTACGTCGGCGACTGCGACAACCTCGAGATCGTCGGATGCAACGACGACTTCACCGGTTGTGCAGGATTCACCTCGCGGATGGACCTGCTCGTCGAGCAGGGCGTCACCTACTACATCCGCGTCGGCGCCTACGGCGCGACCGGACAGGGCGACGGCGTCCTCACCATCGGCGCCGGTGGCTCCTCCACTCCCGAGAACGACGAGTGCACCGGAGCCATCGAGCTGTTCGACGGCGTCAACGGCGTCAACAACTTCAACGCCACCCAGAGCGCCATCCAGCCGCCCGCCGACCAGTGCACCTTCTTCGGCAGCGCGTTGGTCCGCAACGACGTGTGGTACTCCTACACGCCGACCTGCGACGGCACGGTGACCCTGTCGCTGTGCGCGTCCGAGGGCGGATCGGCGACCTTCGACACGAAGCTCGCCGTCTGGACCGGCCCCGACTGCGACAACCTCACGATCGTCGCCTGCAACGACGACAGCTGCGGTCTCCAGAGTCGCCTCACCTTCGAGGCGGTCTGCGGCGAGGGCTACTACATCCAGTTCGGCGCTTACGGCACGACCGGCTTCGGATCGGGCAACCTCTCGATCGGATGCGCGGGCGGTGATCCCTGCGGCGACCCGGGCATCCCGGGCGACCTGAACGGCGACGGCATCGTGAATGCCGCCGACCTCAACATCCTTCTCGCGGCGTGGGGCACCGACAGCCCGATCGCCGACATCAACGAGGACGGCATCGTGAACGCCGCCGACCTCAACATCCTCCTCGCGAACTGGACGGTCTGATCCAGCGCGACGAGCGACGGTGACGCACTCTCGCCCCCCGGGCCTCGGCCCGGGGGGCTTTCATTGAGGGATCCCTGCAACCCCGCTCCGAATCGACGCGCGGGGAACCCTTGCCCTGGATCCGTCGTAGCGACTCGCCATGCCGACCGCCCACCGCCCGAATCCGTTCGTCGTCGCCTTCGGCCTGGCGACCTGCCTCTCCTGTCCCGCGGTCGCCCAGGTCTGCGGCGCAGGCGGATCGTGCGTCGAGCCTTCTCCGGCTCCCGGGTGCAGCGACGTCGACTGCTGCGTGAACGTCTGTGCCATCGACGCGACCTGCTGCACTTCCGCCTGGGACGCCTCCTGCGCCCTGCTCGCCAACGATCTCTGCGTCGGGCTCTGCGGTGCCGCAGCCAGCGGTCCGTGCAACCAGCCCAACGGATCACCCGGCTGCGCGAACCGGGAATGCTGCGAAGCGGTGTGCCTGCTCGACTCCTACTGCTGCGAGACCGAGTGGGACTTCACCTGTGCCGCCTTCGCGAGCTTCAACTGCGCGGGCGGCGGGCCTGGAACCTGCGGCGATCCCGCCGCCGGATCGTGCAGCGAGCCACACGACTCGGGCGCCTGCTCCGATGCGGACTGCTGCGAGATCGTCTGCGACCTCGATCCGACCTGCTGCAGCCAGTCGTGGGATCTGCTGTGCGTCTCGGTGGCCGAGCAGTTCTGCGTGCAGGGCTGCGAGATCGACTGCCCCGCGGACGCGCGGGTGGAGGCGGAGTCCTGCGGGGAACGCTCCAACGATCCCTGCCTCGGCGAAGGCCCCGGTCAGTCTCCCGAACCGCTCGCCTGCGGCGAGGAGATCTGCGGCAGCCTGTTCGTGCATCCCAAGAACGGCTTCGACACCGATGCGTTCAGCTTCGTCGTGCCATTCTCCGGCGGATCGACGACCCGCATCGAGTTCTCGTTCACGCCGGAGTCGCCGGCGTTCCTGGCGATCTTCGCGGACGGCTGTCGGCCCCTCGATCAGGCCACGGCGATCCTGACGTCCGATCTGTGCGCAACCACGGTCGAGACGCTGTGCCTGTCGCCCGGCGCCTATCTGCTCGTGGTCGCCCCGGGCGAACCGGACGCCATCGGCCAGGAGGTCGTCGACTGCGTGTTCGCGGGATACCGGCTCTCGGTCGAATGCCTCGACGCCTGCGACGATCCGTGCGGAACCGCGGAGGGCGGCTGCGGCGTGGCGCACGGCGGGCTCGGCTGCGACGATCCGGAGTGCTGCGCCGCGGTGTGCGGCATCGATCCGGTCTGCTGCACGGCGGGCTGGGACGCGCTCTGCGTCGAGGCGGCCACCGATCTCTGCGCGCTCGAACCGCCACTCAACGACGCCTGCGACGCCGCCATCCCGGTCGAGGAGGGCGCGCTGTCCTTCAGCACGATCGGCGCATCGCTCGACGGTCCCGAGCTTCCCATCGCCTGCGACGAGGGCTTCGGCCTCTCCTTCGAGGCCGATGTCTGGTTCGTGCACGAAGCGACCTGCGACGGCCCGCTTCGCATCGAGACCTGCGGCACCTCCGACTTCGACAGCCGCATCGCGGTGTATCGCGGGACCTGCGGGGCGCTCGAGCTGGTGGCGTGCAACGACGATGGCCTCTTCTGCGCTCCCGCGGGTGCAAGTCGAGTGCTGGTCGATGCCGTGTGCGGAGAGGTCTATCTCCTCAGGATCGGCGGCTTCAAGGGTGCCTCCGGCTCCGCGGAGCTGTCCCTCACCTGCCTCGGCGGTCCCTGCGCCTCGCCGTGCCCGCCCGATCTCGATGGAGACGGCACGATCTCCGGCGCCGACTTGGCGGCCCTGCTCGCGGCGTGGGGCACGAACGGGCCGATCGGCGATCTCGACGGCGACGGCATCGTGGGCGGCGCGGATCTCGCGTCGCTGCTGGCGGCCTGGGGCGAGTGCCCGTAGCGGTCCCGCCGGCGACGCTCAGATCCCCGGCGTCCCCGGTGAGAGCTTCCGACGCATGATCTTGCCGGTCGGGTTGCGCGGGAGCGATTCGAGACGTCGAATCTCCCTCGGCACCTTGTGCTGACCGAGGCTTCGCCGGCAATGCGAGCGCAGCTCGGTCTCGTCGAACACCCCCCCCTCCGCG